>JBBIHP010000057.1:0-18553 GCA_037446915.1 Ignavibacteria bacterium | reverse complement strand
ACTGAAACTAATAACCGTTTCCGGATTGAATGGATTGGGATAGTTCTGATCTAAAACGTATGATGAAGGCAATACTTCGATTGGTTCGTTAATATTAGAACCAACACTACTTACATATGCTCTAATTAAGAAAAGGAAAATGAAGCCGTCTCTACCTGAAACAGAATAGAAAATCCATCTTGGTGGACTATTTGTTGATTGATAAGAAAAGCTATAATATGAAGCTGCTGACTGATAATAAGTCGACATCACTCTATTTGTTGAGGGATAGGCCGCTCCAATTGGAAATTGAACTGTAAAGTTTTTATCGGCTGTTAAATTAAACGAGCGGAGATCAACTTTAACCCAATTAGGATATGGTATTTGATACGGATAATCAGCACCAGAATTAATAACTGCCGGAGGAGATGCCAGAGTTGGGCTTGCTGTAATGGATGCCATCAGCCCTCCGCCTAACCTATTTGATAGACCTAAATATTCCAGAACTCTTCCTTGAAGTGGAAGTGTTCCGCGTAAAGCAACTTTAATTGAATCAATCTTCATTCCGCTCATGGCTTCAAAATAAACAGCAACACTATCGCCCGGGGTTAATTGTAAGTATCCGGTCGGTTCTGTCGCATCATATGCAATTTCAAAAGTCTGAGCTACAGCTGTACCTGTTGAACTATAACTAAAATTAAATTTACTGCTTGATGGAAAAAATCCAATTGGATGAGATAGAGATGTATAAAATACTGCAAATGTAATTTCTGTAAATGTTGTACCATAATCGCTGAAATTGACATTAGTATTGGTAGGAACATTTTCTACCTGAGTAATCGATGAGCCGATTTTTATAGCTTTTACTTTTAAGCTGGCATTTCCGTTACTATTAAAATTAATTGTAAGGTTTTTACCTCCTTTATAAGTTATGTATTGCACACCATACTTTGATACTCCGCTGGAAGTTAAGCTCACATTAGGATTTGTATAAACAGTACTTGCTGCTTTCGGTTGATTTGCTAATAGGTAACCGTATCTGGTGTTATAATTCCTATTATTCAAATAATTTGCAATAAACCAGTCTTCAAGAATTGATTCGAAATCACGACCGGGATCAAATGCCTGGGCAGCAAATTTAATTCCATTCTCATCAAAAATTCTATTTTGTAAATATTGTTTAAATATTCCCCCTGAAAATTGTTCATATAAATACAAAGAAAATCTTGCAGCTCTCGCGTAATCAGTTAATGTACTACTCCAATCAATAGTATAAACATTTGTGCTATTAGCATATAAGGATGTCGATCTTAAGTTATATCCATTAAGATAAGAAGCAATTTCTGAAAATGATTCGTTAAAAAATGTTTGTGAGCTTGGAGGTGTATAATTCCAATGAATCATATGCTGAAACTCATGTGCAGTTATACCCATTCCGGAAAATATACCGGCATCGGTTGTTAGATTTAATGGATTAGCATCAAGATAAAACACTTCTGCTTTGTTACTGTTTGATGCATCACCCTGATTATAGCTGTAAAAATACCCTGCTGTATAACCGGCAGATGGATTTGTTGAATAATTATCTTTTATATCCAGTATTAATATTATAATTCTTGGATCATTATCCTTATTAGGTGGATTACCAAAATAATCTATATTTGTTTGATAAATTCCTTTAGTAGAATTAGGTAATGCATTTTTTGTATCGAAAGCTTCTCTAACCTTATCAACAGCAGTCTGATTCACCCTACCATTATCCCAGACCGTATTTTCTACAAATATATAGCAATTAGTGCCAACCGCTCTGCATGTTGCTGGAGTTGTGTAAAACCCAATTGTGCTACCAGATAAATCGTGTGCCCACCATCCATTGCTATAAGGACCCGGTGAGCCGACATTAAAACTCCAGGCAGTTTTATTAAGTTGTATTGAAGTCCGGTCAATTTTGTCGAGGTCTATTCCGGCAGCTTTACTCAAACGCTCAAGCAAGGGTCTTGCATCTATAATTTTAGCTTCCCCGCTTTGAACATTCTCTTCCGCTAATTTATTTGTAATAACATTTTGACCAAACAAAAAAGAAGAGAGAGATACTACAAAAAGAAAAATGAGATACTTCACTTTCATATTTTACTCTTGCTTTGTTTTAAAATTATTTTTTTACCGGAATTGCTTCTTCAACTATAAGCACAGGAAAACCATTCTCAATTTTGCTTTCTCTAAACATTATTGAATATAAACTCCCCTGTTTCTGTCTTAATTCTTTATTCAATTTTTCATTGCATTCAAGAAAATATACACTGTTGTTATTAAGCTTTAATGCCAATCTGGTAAATGGTTCATTTTCTACAACAACAATTTCACCTTGCAGATAACTATCCTGTTTACTCCCGCAATTACAACAAGCTGTTACTAATATTGCTGTCATCATTAGAATTATTATCGAAGATAATTTAATTTTTTTCATCGAATTTCCTGTTTAAGCTGAAATCAAAATAAACATTTCTATGTGTAAAAAAAAGAGAACAGGATTTCTCAAAATCAAAAAGTGATGGGGTTCTCAATTTATTGTTTATTATAAAAAAATTATTGCTATTCTAAATCATGTATCCGTTGCCGTGACTTAGTGTTTTAGTGGCCAGAAAACCAAAAGTTTTATGCCACAAAATCACCATACACTAAAAAAAAACAACACTAATAAAATTTACCTCAATTACAATAATCAATTATCCAGACACTTAGCAGAACTATGATTGACCAATTCAAATAAATCGTTTTCTGAACCAAGCAAATCCTTTAGAGTAAGATCCTTTATAACAGAGTTAACAGAGTCCTGAATAATTTTCCATAATGAACGAACAGAGCAGTCAATAGAGTTTGTGCAGAAATCGGCTGCTCCTGAATGACTCTTACAGAAAGAATCATCATACAGTTTTCCACCAAGAACAAGCATCACTTCATCAATTCTAATTTCTTCCGGCGGACGTGAAAGCGTATATCCGCCAAATTGTCCGCGCTCTGCTTGTAAGAATCCTCCAAGCCGTAGAACACGTAATATTTTACCGGTATTGTGTTCGGTGATTCCCTCCGAACGGCTTATTTCAGGAATAGTAAGTGACTTACCAACATGGTAAAACTTTGCTATCCGTAATAAACACCTTAAACCGTATTCTTCCTGCGTACTGAATTTCATTTATAGCAATTTATTATTAAGGATTATTTAATGGAATTTTTGAGCCGCACATTTTTGCGTGCATTAACTCATCATATTTCTCTTTAGAAATTGATGGTCCCTGTTTGGAACAGAATTTTTCAAAAACTATTTTCAAATCTTCTGCTATTTCTTCGGGTCCACGTCCTTCAATATGATGACGCGGTATCATAAAAAGAACTTCTCCATTTTTTAATAAAGCTAATGACGGAGATGATGGCGGAAACTTTGCAAGAAAATTCTGGCGTAAATGATCCACGGCATCCCGATCCTGTCCGGCAAACACAGTTGCAAGTTTATCCGGAATAACATTATGCTGAAGTGCTAATGTAACTCCGGGTCGTGCGCTTCCGGCTGCACATCCGCACACTGAATTGATCATAACAAAGACCGTCTGATCATTCTTTTGTGATAAAACATCCTCAACAGTTTGAGGAGTTAACATTTCTTCAAAACCGACGTATGTGAGTTCGTCCCTCATTGGTTGAACTGATTCTGGATCATAAATCGGTGCTCTTTGATTTATAGTGAACATATTTATTTCCTTTCATGTCATTACAAGTCCAGCTTGCCAGAACGAATATTCTCAAAATATTTTTTCATTGAGATATTTCGTTCAGATAAATCGGGACTCAATATGACAAACATAGTTTATACTAATTGTAATTTATAAGAACCCTAATTCTAACTTTGCTTCTTCGCTCATATTTTCCATACTCCATGCCGGTTCCCATACAAGATCAACATAAACATCCTTAACACCTTTAACTTTTTTTACCTTTTCTTTTACTTCAGGTGGAAGTGATCCGGCTACCGGACATGCTGGAGAAGTTAAGGTCATTTTAACATAAGTATTTGCTTCATCATCAATACGGATTTCATAAATTAATCCAAGTTCCCAAATATCAACAGGTATTTCCGGGTCGAAACATGTTTTAAGCTGAGTGATTATGTCCTGTTCTAATTTTCCTTTGTCTAACATTTTTTTATCTGATAGTAATGTTAATCTGTTTTTTATTTTGAATTTATGGATTTATTTTTTTTGTCCGTAAGTTCTGCCACAAAAACACTAACGCACAAAAATTTCACTAAAAGATTTTGTGAGACTTAGTATTTTTGTGATTTTGTGGCTAATCTTTTTTTGTTAATTCCTCTTTCAACCAAAACACTAAAACTCAAGTTTTTCACTAAAGGGTTTTATTAGAATTAATTTTCCAACAATTTTTCAATTACCTCATCAGTTTATTTATATGCTGAAAAATTAATTCAGCCATTAACTTACATTATTAGGCGAACATTTTTTTTACTTTTATTAATCCCTTAACAAGTTTATCAATTTCTTCTTTAGTATTGTAAAAACTAAAAGAAGCGCGCGATGTAGCCGGAATTTTGAAACGATCCATTATAGGTTGTGTGCAATGATGACCCGTTCTAATTGCAATTCCGTCTGTATCAATTATTGTTCCGATGTCATATGGATGAATTCCATCAATAACGAAGGAAATTACAGAAGCTTTATCTTTAGCATTGCCAATTATTTTTAATCCTTCCACACCTAATAATTTTTCTGTTGCATAGAGAAGAAGAGTGTTTTCATAATCTGTCAATTCATTTCGATCAAATTGATTCATATAATCGATTGCAGCACCAAGTCCTATAGCACCGGCAATGTTAGGAGTTCCGGCTTCAAATTTACCCGGGAGGTCATCGAAAGTTGTCTTTTCAAAAGTAACCGTCCTTATCATACTTCCACCACCCTGATATGGAGGCATCATCTCTAAAAATTCGGTTTTACCATATAACACTCCTACTCCGGTTGGACCAAATACTTTATGACCGGAAAAAACGTAAAAGTCTGCATCAAGTTCCTGAACATCTACCTTAAGATGTGGAACTGACTGTGCTCCATCTACTAAAACAGGGATTCCTTTAGAATGAGCAATCTCAACTATTTTTTTAACAGGATTAATTGTGCCGAGTGTATTCGAAATATGAACAACGGAAACAAGTTTAGTTTTCTCGGTAATCAATGATTGATAAGCATCAAGTTCAACCTCGCCGGCATCATTTATGGGAATTACCTTTAGCTTTATTTGCTTTCTATCTGTGATTAACTGCCAGGGGACAATATTTGCATGATGCTCCATGTGAGTAATTATTACTTCGTCGCCGCTATTAAAAATTTTTGCACGGCACAAAGTTGAAGCAACCAGATTTATTGCCTCCGTTGCACCTCTTACAAAAATAATTTCCGATGCACTAAGTGCATTAATAAATTCTTTAACTTTCAGCCGTGCAGTTTCATACTGATCTGTTGCTAATTCACTTAAGAAATATAATCCTCGGTGAATATTTGCATTATCAAATGTGTAATACTGATTGAGCGCATCAATTACTGCTTGAGGCTTCTGTGATGTTGCTGCATTATCTAAATAAACAAGTGGTTTGCCGTTAACTAATCTTTTTAGTATCGGAAAATCTTGACGGACATCCTCAACGCTAAACTTCTTTTTAGTATCGGGAATTGCGTTAATCACATATCACCTCAGCCAATTAAAGTTGAGTATTTTTTTACACTCAACTTTTTCTCAGGGCGTTATTTATTTTCTATTTCCACTCTGTTAAGATGCTCAAAGATCAAATGATTGAGCTGTTCACGAAGCGGTTCTATTTTCACTACTTCAACTACATCATTTGCAAATGCTCTTATCAACATCGATTTAGCAAGCTCAGAAGGAATTCCTCTTGTTCTTATATAAAAGTACGCTGTATCATCAAGATGCCCGACTGTTGCACCATGTGTACATTTAACATCATCAGCAAAAATCTCCAGCTGTGGTTTAGTATTTACTTTAGCTCTGTTAGAAAGCAATACGGTTTTATTCTGTTGATATGCATTTGTTTTCTGTGCGTCTTTTCTTACGATTATTTTACCATTGAAAACACCAAGCGCGTCATCATCAAGAATTCCTTTGTAAAGTTCGTTACTCATACAATTTGGTTTTGCATGATCAACAAATGTATGATTATCTACAAGCTGCTTGTCATTTGCAAGGTAGATACCGTAATAATGTGTTTCGATATTTTCATCATCAAGAGTAGAGTTGATATCATTACGGACAATCTCTGCACCAAATGCAAAATTGTAATGATTAAATATGCTCTTCTTCAACTGGTATGCTTCTACTTTTTCGTAGTGATAAGATTTACCATTCTCATTCTGAATTTTATACAGATCTACAATCGCCGATTCATCGGCAAATACTTCGGTAATTGAATTGGTAAAATGTGTTTTACTTCCTGATGAAGCGTAAACGCCTAATACACCAACCTGAGAGTTCTTACCGGCAATTATCATGTTATGTGGAACTGATAATACCGGACTTTCATTGTCGCCTGTTAGATATAATATTTGAATCGGTTTTTCTACAACAACTCCATCCTTAACAATAATAATTGCACCATCAGTTGAATAAGCCCTGTTTAAAAGGTTAAATGCGTTTTCAGCTTTAACAAACTTCGAGATTCTCCCATTTACCAATTCAGGATTAGTTTTCATTAGTAAGCGCAAACTATCTACCACGACTCCTTTGGGTAATTCCTGTAAGTCGCTTAATTCCTCTGCATAAATTCCGTTGATAAAAGTCATTAGATAGAAATCGAATCCGCTGAATAAATATTTTTTAAGTTCATCCTTACTTATCGCAGATTTTTTAACACCAAGATTAACCGCGGGAATAAAATTCTGTTTTAATATTGGCGAAACATTTGTGTATTTCCACTCTTCTTCTCTGGTGCTCGGGAAGTCGGTATAAGCCAGTTGTTCCAGTGCATTTTTTCTCAAATCGTGAAGAAAAGTTTTCGATTCACCGTTTAGTTTTTCTTCGAATGACTTGAAGTTATTCAGGTACCATTCTTTTGTATTTTGAAATTCACTTTTATTTTTCATTCTATCAATTCCTTTAAACAGTCTCTGATTCAACTAATTCGGGTTTTATCCAATCATAACCTTTATCTTCAAGTTCAAGTGCCAATTCTTTTCCGCCCGATTTAATTATCTTTCCTTTATAAAGCACATGAACAAAATCCGGTTGAATGTAATTGAGTAATCTTTGATAGTGTGTAACAACCAGAACAGCTTTGTCCTTAGCTTTGAAAATATTTACACCGTTGGAAACAATTTTCAGTGCGTCTATATCAAGACCCGAATCGGTTTCGTCTAACAATGCAAGTTTAGGATTAAGCATTAGCAGCTGGAATATTTCGTTCCTCTTTTTTTCGCCACCGGAAAATCCAACATTAACAGAACGGCTTATTAGTGATTCCTCCATTCCTAAAATTTTAGACTTCTCTTTCATTAAATCGAGAAACTCTTTCGGTGTTAATTCAGGTTGATTATGATACTTCCTTACTTCGTTTATTGCTGTCTTAAGAAATGTAGCATTGCTAACACCCGGAATTTCTACAGGGTATTGAAATGCAAGGAATACGCCCTCGCGTGCTCTATCCTCAGGGTCGAGTTCTAATAAATTCTTTCCCTCGAAAATTATTTCCCCACCGGTTATTTCATAACCTTCATTTCCAGCTAAAACGTTTGCAAGTGTACTTTTGCCAGATCCATTGGGACCCATAATAGCGTGAACTTCACCCGCTTTTATTTCCAGATCGATCCCTTTTAGAATCTCTTTTCCTTCAATATTAGCGTGTAGATTTTTTATAACTAACATTTTTTCTCCTTCATCATTTTTAAATTTTTTATGTTTTGTATCAATTCTCAATTTTCAATTATCAATTACTAACCGACACTACCTTCAAGAGAAATTGCAAGAAGTTTTTGAGCTTCAACTGCAAATTCCATAGGTAGTTCGTTAAATACTTCTTTGCAGAATCCGTTTACAATCATGTTAACAGCATCTTCGGTAGCAATACCTCTCTGATTCAAATAGAAAATCTGATCAGCACCAACCTTGGATGTTGTAGCTTCGTGTTCAACCTTAGCAGATTCATTTTCAACTTCTATATAAGGGAATGTATGAGCTCCGCATTTATCACTCATTAGCATTGAGTCGCACTGTGTAAAGTTGCGAGCACCTTCTGCATTTTTTCCAATCTTAACTAATCCGCGATAGGAATTGTTACTTCTCCCGGCAGAAATTCCTTTAGAAATAATAGTGCTCCTTGTATTCTTACCAAGATGAATCATTTTGGTACCGGTATCGGCTTGCTGACGATTATTTGTGACAGCGACCGAATAAAATTCGCCTATTGAATTATCACCCTGTAAAATGCAGCTTGGGTATTTCCATGTTATAGCAGAACCTGTTTCAACTTGTGTCCAGCTAATTTTTGAATTCTTACCTCTGCAAGCACCGCGCTTGGTAACAAAATTATAAATACCGCCTTTACCTTCTTTATCGCCCGGGTACCAGTTCTGTACTGTTGAATATTTAATCTCGGAATCATCTAAAGCAACAAGTTCAACAACTGCGGCGTGCAATTGATTATTATCCCGGATTGGAGCAGTGCAACCTTCAAGGTAACTTACATACGAACTTTCTTCCGCGATAATCAATGTCCGCTCAAATTGACCTGTCTCTTGTGCATTAATTCTAAAGTAGGTTGATAATTCCATAGGGCATCTAATTCCCCTTGGAATAAATACGAATGATCCGTCGCTGAACACTGCAGAGTTTAATGCGGCAAAATAATTATCAGTATATGGTACAACTGAACCAAGATATTTTTTTACAATTTCCGGATGTTCCTGAATAGCTTCTGATATAGAACAGAAAATAATTCCTTTTTCTTTTAGTGTTTCCTTAAAAGTTGTTGTAACAGAAACAGAATCGAATACAGCATCAACAGCAACTCCGGTAAGAAGTTTTTGTTCATTTAAAGGGATTCCAAGTTTTTCAAAAGTCTTCAATAATTCCGGATCAACTTCATCAAGACTATTTAGCTGAGGTTTTTGCTTGGGTGCAGAGTAATAACTGATATTCTGGTAATCAATTGGAGGATAATTTACATTAGGCCAGTGCGGTTCTTCCATCTTCTGCCAGTAACGAAATGCTTTCAATCTCCATTCGGTCATCCATTCGGGTTCGTTTTTCTTACTCGAAATTAAACGTATAACATCTTCATTCAAACCTTTAGGAGCCGTTTCAGAGTCAATTTCGGTGACAAAACCCCATTTATATTCAGTGGATGTAAGCTCATCAAGAACTTTCATATCCTCAGAAAGTTCTTCCTGATTCTCTAAATTTTCTTTTATTTCGTTCATTTTTGCCTTTTTTCTAAAATTTTGGGATAAAACGTAATCAATCTTGAAAAAAATATCAAGATTAATATTACAACTATTTTTCAATTAAAATCGTTCCCAAATATTAGGATTTTTGCTGGCGAAGTATTTCGAAAAGTAAAACCCCGGATGCAACCGAAACGTTTAATGAATCAATCTTACCGAGCATTGGTATTTTAACTAAAAAGTCGCAATTCTCAGCAACAAGTTTCCTGATTCCTTTTTCCTCGTTTCCAACAACCAATGCTACCGGCATTTTGTAATCAATTGAAGTGTAATCTTTAGAATTAACAAGAGAACTTCCAACAATCCAGAAATTTTCTTTTTTCAACTGTTCGATTGCCCGGACAAGATTGTTTACTTTACAAATTTTAAGATGAGATACTGCACCGGCAGAAATTTTTTCGACTGTTTCTGTAATTGGAGAACTTTGATTTGTTGTAATTAAAATTCCATCAACACCGGAACATTCAGCTGTTCTTAAAATTGCACCGAGATTGTGAGGATCCTGAATTGAATCGAGAAGGAGTAAAAGAGGGTAAGTTGATTTTTTAGAATGTTCAAAAATTTCACTCAATTCATAAAATGTTGCAACGGATTTAACAGCAAAAACACCTTGAGCATTTTCTGACCGGGCAAGCTCATTAAATTTCTGCTGGGAAATCTGTGTAATCTTAATTCCCCGTTCTTTAGCTGAAGTAAAAATTTTATGAATTACATCACCATGCTGACCGTAGGAAACATAGATAACTTCTAAATCAACTCCGGCATTGATTGCTTCTAATACAGGTTTCCTACCAAAGATTTTATTCATAAAGAAGTTATCTAAAAATGATTGATCTAAGTTAAGTCCGGGACAAAAGAAAACTTGTCTTCTGCGACTTCAAAACTGCAAAAGTGACGATTGTTTTTCTTTTTTGGTTTATACTCTTTCATAAGAGTAATTTCTTTCTTGTAAATATTGAACTTGTAATCTGCAGTATTAATTGCACCATCCTGTTTAACAACATTAACGACATAACTGCCTACTAAATCTTCGAAGAGCAATTCTTTTCTTGCCGGTTGAACGGTTGGGACAGCATCCATTTTAGCTTTAAGTCCTGTTACAATAAAATAAAAAATATTTTTCTCGCGGATAACCTCAACAGAAATTTCGTATGCAAAACTTGTGAATTCAACAAGTGTTTCAATAGCAAAGACACAAAATTGTTTCTTTATTTTTTCATCAAACATATAATAAGCTTTGCAAATGTATTCAAGCTTATCAGGTTTCTTTAGAGGTATGGCAGAGAGTGCCGTGTGTGCTTTTTTCTTTCTGGTTTTTGGAATTTTAGGAATGCTTTTAGGTTTACGGAGCGGCAATTATAACCCCTTTATTTTATTAACCAAATTTTTCAGATCATTTTTTTCAATTGAATATTGTTCTCCATTAGACATATTTTTAAGAACCAATTCTCCCTTCTGAAATTCATCGCCTCCAATCATTAAAACAAATTTTGCATTGTATTTATTGGCTTCTCTCATCTGCGCTTTAACACTTCTTGATAAGTAATCGGTTTCTACATTTAATCCGTTTCTTCTAAGTTCTACAGCTAACTTAAATGTCTCATCCAACAAATTTTTATCCAGCGATACAATGTAAAGATCAATTTTTTCTTCAGGAAGGTTAAGAGAGTTTTCATTTTCGCAAGCGAGTAAAATTCTCTCCATGCCGGCAGCAAATCCAACGCCGGGTATGTCACCTCCACCCAATTCTTTTACCAGCATATCATATCTTCCGCCGCCGCATAAAGAGCTTTGAGATCCAACACTTCCACTAACAATTTCGAACGTAGTGTGTGAATAGTAATCTAGTCCGCGGACAAGTTTTGGATCGACCTCGTAATTTATTCCAGCAGCACTAAGGTAATTTTTAACTTTCTCAAAATGCTGAATACTTTCATCATCAAGATAATTTATTAGTAACGGTGCATCAGCCATTATTTTCTGATCCTGTTCTTCCTTACTATCAAAAATCCTTAAAATATTTGAATCGAATCTCTTCTTGCTTTCCGGTGATAGACTGTTAAAATGTTTTTCAAGAAATTTCTTTAAAACCGATTTATAATTTTCACGCGACTGTGGAATTCCAAGTGAATTAATTTTAACAGTAAGATTTTTCAAACCAAGCTTATTGATAATATCATAAGCCATAATAATCATTTCAGAATCGAGCATCGGATCGTGGCTTCCAAGTGCTTCAGCACCGAATTGGTGAAACTGACGGAATCTTCCGGCTTGTGGACGTTCCTGTCTGAACATTGGAGATACATAATAGAGTTTATTAACACTCTGTTTTTTATCGAGTGAGTGTTCTATCAAAGCTCTAACAACACCGGCAGTCATTTCCGGTTTTAATGTTACACTTGTCCCGCCTCTATCAACAAATGTGTACATTTCTTTACTAACAATGTCTGTTGCTTCGCCAATACCGCGAGCAAAGAGAGAAGTTTCTTCAAAGACAGGAGTGCGGATTTCTTTGTAGTTAAAATTCAGGAATACATCACTAACAATTTTTTCTAGATAATTCCATTTAGGAATATCGGAAGGTAAAATATCGCGTGTGCCGGTAATAGCTTTTATCATTAAGATCAATCCTGGTCTTAGGAAATCTCAAAGTACTGCTTTTCCTCAGTTTCGAAGAGGTTATAAATTTCATCTACACTTTTCGCATTTGCCAGACTATCTCTGAACTCTTCTCTATTCATCATCCTCGAAATTCTACTTAATAATTTGATATGAGGACCAACCAGATTTTCTTTTCCAACAAGAAGAAAGATGAGGCGAACCGGCTGACCATCGAGCGATTGGAAATCGACAGGATCATCAAGTTTACCGAATCCGGCAATTATATCAGTAACTGCATTCGATTTTGCATGGGGAATTGCAAAACCTTTACCAACACCTGTGGACATAATTTTTTCGCGATCATGAACCGCTTCCCTCATCGATTCAACATCCTTAACACGTTCATCATCCTTGAACAGATCAATTAATTCATTGATAGCATCATTCTTAAATTTTGATTTCATAGAAGGAATGATTTTGTCTTTTCGTAAAATATCGCAGATTCTCATTGATGCGCCGGCATTAGTTGAATAATTTTGGTAGCAAATTTAAGAAAGCCATTCCGCTTAATCAATTAGTCCGGGATATAATTTAATTCCACCAAACCGAAATTTCTTGCAGAGGGAATTGGCAAACAGTAATTTGCAGTTAGAAAATTTTCAACAAATCTAAAACAAAATATGAAAAAGTTATTACTCCTTGGAGCAGAAGCAATAGCGCAAGGTGCAATCGATGGAGGGATATCTGGTATTTATGCATATCCGGGTACTCCATCAACAGAAATTACGGAGTATGTTCAGAATTCGAAAATTGCTGCAGAGAGAAAAATCCATAGTAAGTGGTCTGCAAATGAAAAGACTGCAATGGAATCAGCATTAGGAATGTCTTACGCTGGAAAACGTGCAATGGTTTGCATGAAACATGTCGGTTTAAATGTTGCAGCTGATCCTTTCATTAACTCTGCAATAACAGGTGTTAACGGCGGATTGATAATAACAGTTGCAGATGATCCTTCGATGCACTCCTCGCAAAATGAACAGGATTCCCGTTACTTTGGAAAGTTTGCACTAATTCCAATTCTGGAACCGGCTAACCAGCAAGAAGCTTACGATATGGCACGTGATGGATTTGAATTATCTGAAAAATATAAATCTCCGGTATTGATTAGAATAACAACACGATTGTCGCATTCGAGGTATGGTGTTGTTGTAAAAGAAACGAGAGCACAAAACAATAATTCGCTGCCCGATGATTCAAAACAATTTGTGTTATTACCGGCAATAGCACGTAAACGATACAAAATATTACTGGAGAATCAATCAAATTTTCTTGAGGAGGCGGAGAATTCAATATTCAATAAATATTTTGAAGGGAATGATAAAAGTCTTGGTATTATTGCATGCGGTATTGCACATAACTACCTGATGGAAAATTATCCTGATAGAAATTGCCCACACCCGATTGTTAAAATTGGTCAATATCCTTTACCTAAGAATCTGATAAATAAAGTCTATAATGAATGTAATGAGATACTTATTCTTGAAGACGGGTATCCGTTTATAGAAGAAATGATTAAAGGATTTTTTGATACAGGAAAAGTTATTAATGGACGATTAAACGGCACATTACCAAGAGATGGAGAATTAAACCCGACTATTGTTGCAAAGGCATTAGGCATAGAAACAAAAGAAGGGTTACCAATACCGGAGATTGTTGCAAACCGTCCACCGGAATTATGCAATGGATGCAGTCACCGCGATGTTTACGAAGCATTAAACGAAGCAATGAAATCTTTTGGCGAGAAAAGAGTTTTTTCCGACATTGGTTGTTATACATTAGGTGCACTTCCACCCTACAATGCAATCAATTCTTGTGTGGATATGGGTGCATCTATAACGATGGCTAAAGGTGCTGCAGATGCGGGATTAACTCCATCAGTTGCCGTAATAGGTGATTCAACTTTTACTCATTCAGGTATAACAGGTCTGCTCGATGCTGTAAATGAAAATTCACCGATTACAGTCATAATTTCTGATAATAGTGCTGTTGCAATGACGGGCGGACAACAATCTTCTGCAACAGGAAGACTTAAAGAAATTTGTATTGGAATTGGTGTTGAACCCGAACATGTTAGAGTATTAACCCCCGTTCCAAAATATCATTATGAAATGGTTGATGTAATGAAAGAGGAATTGAGTTACAACGGTGTTTCAGTTATTATCGCTGAAAGAGAGTGTATTCAAACAGCTTCGAAGAAGAAAAAAGAAAAATCAAAAGAATAATTGAAAAACTAATTAAGAATAAAAATGAAAAAGGATATTATTTTATCGGGTGTTGGCGGACAGGGGATATTATCTATAGCGGCAATTATCGGTTTTGCTGCATTAGAAAGAAATTTATTTGTAAAGCAATCGGAAGTTCACGGAATGAGTCAGAGGGGTGGAGCGGTTCAATCGCATCTTAGAATATCTGATAAGGAAATTGCATCGGACTTAATTCCATATGGCGAAGCTGACTTAATAATTTCTGTAGAACCGATGGAATCGCTAAGGTATCTTCCATTTTTATCAATTGATGGATGGATTATAACCAACACCACACCATTTATTAATATTCCTAACTACCCCGACCTGGAAAGTTTAGTAACAAAAATAAATTCATATAAAAATGTAATTGCATTCAACGCGGAAGAAATTGCAAAAAATATTAAAGCCCCAAAGACATCAAACGTGGTAATCCTCGGTGCAGCTTCTCCATTTCTGGAAGTTCCATATGAAAACTTAAAGGGCGGAATTAAAACACTATTCGGTAGAAAAGGTGACGATATTGTAACTATGAATATAAATGCACTTTATGCTGGTATAGAGGAATCAAAAAAATATAGTATCAAACCAAGTTCATAAACTCTAATGTTTCAGCACAAATGAAAGTATCTACTGTTCAAAGTAATAGTGTCATTTGTAATGAGATCGTCAGTCTTCGATAAGCTCAGACTGACTGAAAACTCGGATTCAAAAACCCAGACTGATATAAAAACCTTTAAAGAAAGCTTTACTCAAAAAATCAAAGTTTCGATTTAACAGCATCAGCTACAATTTTAATTCCCTTTTCTATTAGATCTTCAGGAGTATGAGAAAAAGCTAATCTGAAACAATTATTTTTAATTCCATTAGGATCGAAAGTTTTACCGATTACAAAAATTGCACCTTGTGCAGCCGATTCTTTCATTATATCCAGCGAGTCCACATTTTCCGGTAATTGAACCCAGATATAAAAACCACCTTTGGGAACTACCCATTTTATTTCAGGAGGCATATTTTTTTTCATCGCATCATTCATAATCTTCATTCTTCTTGCATAAATGATTCTTAGATTCTCTACATAACTTTTCAATTTACCCTGACGTAAAAATTGATCTGCAAGAACCTGTGTAAAAGTTGAGGAACAGGCATCAATAGATTGTTTGGCTAATTGCGCTTTGGCAATTATTTCTGGAGGTGCAAGAAGCCAGCCAAGACGCATACCCGGACCAAGAATTTTAGAGAATGAACCGATATAACAAATTGGAACCGGTTCCGGTTGAATAGTCTTCATAGGCACAGTTAATTTTTTGCTCTCTTCGTCAAAATAAAGTTCATTATAGGGGTCGTCTTCAATTAATACACAATCCTTCCCATCTAAAAAACCAAGCAACTCACTTTTCCTTTTTTCACTATAGACAATTCCAGCGGGATTATGGAAATATGGAGAAAGATAAATTAATCGTGGTTGTTTTGTTTTATCTGCAAATTTTTCTTTTAGTTGATCCATAATAAGTCCATGCTCATCAAGGTCAACACTTTCAATATTTGCCTGATATGATTTGAATGCGGAAGTGCCGCCAATAAAACAAGGGTTTTCTGTCACAACGGTTTCACCCGGATCAACATATAATTTTGCAACAATATTAATTGCCTGAAGAGAGCCGGCTGTAATAATCAATTCATTTGTATCGACTGGTAATTTTTTTGAACGCAAATACTCTTTTACAGATTCAATTAATGGCGGATAACCGGGGGTTGGCCCGTATTGAAATCCTGTTTTCTTTAATTGATCACTTAAACTGTTATAAATCTGATCAATTTCCTTTACAGGGAACAGATCGTTATTTGGCATTCCACCTGCAAAAGAAATAATATCGGGTCGCGTTGCAACACTCATCAAATCTCTAATTTCAGAGGTTCTCATTTCCTGAACGCATTTTGAAAATGAAGGCATAAATTCTCCTTAAAATTTTTCACTTTTTAATTGGGATATAGAAAATGGTCGATTAAAAATTATTGATGCATTAATAATGCAACGGTGCCATCTGTAAGATATAAAGATGAAGACTATTCTCCGGTTTTTATTCGGACGTATAAATCATTTTTTCAATTGAAATAATAACAAAAATTCATCGTAAAAAAAATTAAGAACGTGCGGATATATTTTTATAATGTACTATTTAGATTAGATTTGATCCGGGAAGTGACTATTTTTTAATTATTTTATTTGATGAAAGAACTATTGATAAAAGTTGACTACAAATGGTTTTCGATCTTTATTTAATTCATCATTGACTATTTTATAGCGCTTACCATTGGAAGGATTTTTAGAGTTGGGGTTAGTATTTTTTGATCTAAGTGATTCCTGAATCTCTCGATCCGGAAATGTTTGCTTTCTTACAATTTTAGTATTCCTGTTTTTATATTGATCAACATGAAAAATAATTGGCTGATAATTATTGATTTCCCTACTAATTGCAGTTTGCTCAAACTGTTGCTGAACATATCCTGAATAAATCGGCTTAGAATAAACCGATCTTTCAATCAGTTTACTATCATTTCTTTTTCTTCTTGATATAATGTAAGATGCAAGAATTACGATAAATAGAAATGTACCACTTAATATCAGTATTGTAAAAATAATCTCAATTAATTCCATAAATCCGGTTTTAGTATTCGACTTATTAAATCAAGTGTAATGCCAAATGAGAAATTGGATTTTAGATTACTTTGACGTAATAGTATTCGATATGAAGTATCAAGTTGAGATTTAGGATAATTATAAGACAGCGGTTGAAGAAAGTTTATTTTTTACTTTTTATGTCGCTAAGGTTTTCATTTTCAGAATTATTTTGGGGCTGGCAGACTTCCCCTTTGCAGCATTCTTCTAAGTTAATACCACAATTTGAATATTGACCATGACCATGACCATGAACCCAGACAATTTTGGAAGGAATTCCGCACCAATTACAAATTAAATAATTCTGGCTGTTATTCGGACTAATATTCTTAACTTCCTTGTATACCTTATTTATTTCATTCACATAAATTTTACTGAGAAAAATTAATAATAATTTCGATTTTTTATAATCGGTCAAGGAGTCAATAATTTTATACAAAAATATTATATTCGAATCCGCAATTATATTACTAAGGAAGGATGATAATTTTTAGAGAAAATAAACCTAAGATTGGACAGGAAGACATTGTAGGACATATAGAGTTTCATCACGAGTTTTACAGTACCAACCTTAAAAACGAGCGCGATATAATTATCTGGCTTCCTCCTTCCTATCAGCACTCTAATAAAAAGTATCCGGTTCTCTATGTTCATGACGGACAAAATTTATTCAGTCCCCACACATCATATATAGGACACGACTGGAGAATAGATGAAGTACTGACCGAATTAATAAAAGAAAATAAAGTTGAAGAAATAATTGTTGTAGGGATTTACAATAACAAAGACCGGCTGGAAGAATACAGTTATTTTACGTCCAAAGGGAAAAAATATATTCAATTTATTATTAAGGAATTAAAGCCCTTCATCGATCAGAATTACAGAACCAAATGCGACAAAACAAACACAGCGGTAATGGGCTCATCGATGGGCGGATTGATTTCTTTCCAGATGGCATGGCATTATCATAAAATATTCGGTAAAGCTGCATGCATGTCTAATTCCTTCTGGATAGAAAATAGAAAAATTTTCGATACTGTTGCCAACGATAATAGAATCCATTCAGAACAAAAAATTTATTTAGATTGTGGATGCGATGAAAAACAATTGATAAGGGACAACAAGGAGATGTGTATATTACTCCGCAAAAAAGGTTTTGTTTACAAGGAAAATTTGTGTTGTAATTTTGTTAAAGGTGGAAAGCATTCGGAAATAGATTGGTCACAACGGATCGACATACCTTTGCAATTTTTATTTGGTATTAAATGATTAATCACGAAGAAATTATAAAGCGTCTTGAATTAAAGCCGCATCCGGAAGGCGGATATTACCGGGAGATTTACCGCTCAGAAGAAAATATAGATAGCAACCAACTACCCGACCGGTATAACGGTAACAGATCTTTTTCTACATCAATTTATTACATGCTTGTAGGAGAGCAAATTTCTGTTTTTCATAAGTTAAAATCTGATGAG
>JBBIHP010000056.1:0-18671 GCA_037446915.1 Ignavibacteria bacterium | reverse complement strand
GGGAATTGACTTTTTAATCCTTCCTTAGATGATGAAGCAGTTCCAATAATATAATTATTCCACCTAACAATTTTCTGACCGGTAGTTCCAAATTCTTTCTTTATCGTTCCACCGTTAAGATATATTTCAAGATCCTTAATATCCGTAAGCTCAATTACATTCTTAGTGAAATAACTTCCAAATGTTTGTGCTGCCAGAGTGTGTAATTGAATGAATTGTTTTTTATCTATCAATCCAAGTTTGGAACCGATTCGAATAAAAGTTTCCGGGTTATCAATTTCCAGTCCTTCGTCAGCAAAATATATATCACCGTTTCTTATTAAGAATTTGTAATGATCAAAATGTTTATTCTCAATTCCGAAGTATTCGCAAAGAAGATCAAGTAATTTTCTTATCTGAACATTTTGCGAATTGATAAAATGATTTTTCTTCTTATCGCTATTTTTTACTGTATTATCCAGCTCATCAGTCTTTCTGAGTTTTGCAACAAAGAATCCTTCGGAACCAATTTCCCAAGGAAGAATTCTATGTGCTTTCTTTATAGAAGTATTCAATTCCTGATTTTTATACCTTGCAGCAGCTTCTCTACTTTTTACAGGTAATTCAATATCAACCAATTCAACCGGATATTTTTTTAGAATTTTATCGAGCACCAATTCATTCTCTTCAATGGAAAGAGTGCATGTTGAATAAACTATTTCACCACCTACTTTACAAGACTTTATTGCACTTAACAATAGTTTAAACTGGATTTCTGCAAGTCCCTCTGCTTTCTTTTCATTCCACCATTTACTTACCTCGCTTTTTTTCTGAATAATTCCAAGGGCGCTGCAAGGCGCATCCACAAGCACCTTATCAAAATAATTTGAAAATGTTTTACTAAGGAGTTCCCCTTTGCCGTTTAGAATTCCAGCGTTAACAAGATTCATTTTATCTACATTATAAACCAGACTTTTCAACCGATCCATCGAGATTTCATTAGCAATAAGAGTTCCTTTATTCCCCATCAACTCTGCAAGCTGGGTAGTCTTGGAACCCGGCGCCGCACATAAATCGAGCACTCTATCGTTCTGATCGGGATTAAGCACAAGTGTGGGAATCATTGAAGAGAGACTTTGTATGTAATAAGCACCAAGAATGAAATCGAGAGTTTTACCAATATATTGCTCACCGCTTACGACTTTGAAAATTCCCGGCAATCCATCAACCAGACGAAGTTCTATACCATAATTGTTGAGACGGTTAATAATTTCTGCTTCTGTAAAACGAAGCGACGTGAGGCGAATGTAAGTTTCCTGTGGACGGCTGATATAATCCTGAAACTGTTCTAAATAATCCTGTCCAAAATGTTCTAAAAGGTAGGACTTAATATTGCCGCTAAGTTCAATCACCTTAAGTTCTTGTTAGATTTAACGTGCTGAATATTTGCGAAGAAATAATTTTAAATCCCTTTGTCTTCTGGAAAGTTTGCTTAAAGTCTTTTTCCATCTCTTTAAGGAATCCATCGAGATATCTTTCGTAATCTCTTACGGCTTCATAGTTCTTAAGCTGATCGATTGGAACCTTTACTAAGTTTGGTTTTACTCGGTTAGCATAATAAACATATTTAGCGCGGAACATATCATCTGTAGAATAAAATGTGTCCCCCGCTTCATCCGTAAGCTGATAACTTCCGAACAAAGGTGGATTAAGAAAAAGAATTTTACCGGGAAGTAAAATTTCTTCTACTTCAGCTACATTGATAAAATCTTCCGGAAAGCGTTTTAATTCCGTTTTAATTTTATCGACCCATTTCTGTATAAATTCTTTTTCTGTCATAATTATCTAAAATTATTTTTCCGGTTCTTCAACCCAATCTGCAATAAAAACATTTGTATCTCTGGTTGGTTTTCTTTCTGCATTTCTATTGGAGCAGAAAACCAATTTCTTTCCATCATAAGAAAACATAGGGAATGCATCGAATATTCCGGAGTTGGTAATTTGTTTAAGTCCGGTTCCGTCCAGATTAATCATAAAAATATCGAACCGTCTTCCACCTTCATTAAGAGAATGATGATTTGAGCAGAATAATAGTTTTTTACCGTCAGGATGAAAGAACGGTGCCCAGTTAGCGCCGGGTAAATCGGTTACCTGTTTAACATTCTTTCCATCAATATCGGCTACAAATATGTTAAGTGCTTTCGGTTCTACTAATCCTTGAGCAAGAAGTTCTGTGTAATTTTTTGCTTCTTCGCCTTCGGGTCTGCTTGCGCGCCAGACTATATGTTTAGAATCGCGTGAGAAGAATGCTCCGCCGTCGTAACCAGGTTCATTTGTAAGCTGCAAATATTCTTTTGTTTGAATATCATATCTCCAAAGTTCAAGGTCTCCCGAACGAGTTGATGTAAAAATAATATATCTTCCATCCGGCGAAACTGTTGCCTCAGCGTCATAACTTTTACCACCAATAAGTAATTCTGGATTAGAACCATCGGCATTAGCAACATAAATATTGTATGAATTATAAATTGGCCAGACATACCTTCCACCTGAGAACATAACAGTTTCTGGACATTTAGCATCTGCTTCGTGTGTAGAAGCATAAATTATTCTTCCATCTTTTAAGAAATAACTGCAGGTAGTTCTTCCCTTTCCAGTAGATACTAATTTATATTTTTCTCCGTCAGGTAAATTGGAGCCATCGGCATTCATAATAAAAATCTGATCGCAGCCCTGAGGATTTATTTTATCCCAATCACTCTGAAAGACTAATTGCTTACCATCAAAACTCCAGTATGCTTCTGCATTATTACCACCGAATGTTAATTGTTTTATGTTTCTTATATGATCTTCACCTTCATACCTTAAAGTATCTTTGGATCTATCATAATTATCTTTAACAGAACAGCCATTAAAGGAAATTGTAATTATCAAGAACAAGGACACGAATAGAAAAAAGGAAAATTTTTTAATCATTTTTTTGCTTTCTAAATTATAGTTTAATAAATTTTTTATCTTTTCTTAAAACGAGGTAAATGCCGAATAGAACAAACGGGATACTTAACAGTTGTCCCATATTAAGTAACCAGCCTTTTTCAAAATAGGTTTGATCTTCCTTTACAAATTCTATAAAGAAACGGAAACCGAAAACCAGAATAAGGAACCATCCTAAAAGTAAACCGTTCTTAAATTTTCCTGGGTGTCGGAAGTAGTAAATCATCAGAAAAATAAAAACAAAAAGATATGCGATAGCTTCATATAGCTGCGCGGGATGTCTTGGAGTTCCATCAACCGATGCAAATACAAATGACCACGGAACATCTGTTGGTATGCCGATTATTTCCGAATTAAATAAATTACCCATTCTTATAAAAAATCCACCGAGTGCAACAGTAATTACAATCCTGTCCAGAATCCATAAATAATTATATTCTTCATGTTTTCTCACAAAAATGTAAAGCGATAATAAAATTCCTATTGCAGCGCCGTGACTTGCTAAGCCGCCTTTCCAGACTTGCAATATTTCGAGTGGATTTGCAATGTAATATGCAGGATTGTAAAAGAAACAATGTCCAAGTCGTGCACCCAGCACTGTCCCGATTATCATATACCAGACTAAGTCATTTAATATGGCATCGGGCTTAGATTCCTTCTTAAAAATGACATACATTATCTGATAACCGATAATAAATGAGAGCGCAAAAAGAAGTCCATACCAGCGGATTACGAATGGACCTATTGAAAATATGTCGGGGCTAACATCCCAATAAATCACTATTTACCTGTTTTATTGAATGATAAACTAAAGGCGGACTAAATTTAGTAATTGAAGGGCTATTTAACAACGGCGAAAATTAACTAAAAATCACTCTTTCCATATAAAATCGAATAAAAGATAGGATGCTGTAAGCATAATTACGTCGTAGCTTACAAGAACCAGAATTTCAACCATTGATTCGTTTACCGAATTTCCATCCATAGAAAACTTGGTAAGTTCAAGCAATGTTAGAATTAAGGGCAAAAGAATCGGAAATGAAAGTACAGGATAGAGAGTTCCTTTAGATGATGCTTTGGAAATTATTGCAGCAATTATAGTGGAAGAAATTGCTATACCGATATTGCCAAGGATAAAGGCAAAAGTAAAAAGTAGAAAGTTTTTTATTATGAATGATTCAAAAAGTATGATAAATAAAAATGTAATTACAAAGTTCATCAGGAAAACGAGAAGCAGATTGAAGATTAGTTTACCGGAAAAAATTGTTGATGGAGATGCAATAAGATGAAGCGTCATTGTTGTGCCCCGTTCCTCTTCTGATACGAAAGCACGCGAAAGTCCCGACATAGCAGAAAAGAAAATTACAACCCATAAAAGTCCGCCGGTTAAATACTCCGTAATCTTTTCACTTCCAATAGAAAACATAATTACACTTATAGTTACAAGAATAAACATAGCGAGAGCATTAATTGCATAACGCGTGCGCAGTTCCGATTGCCAGTCTTTCTTAAAAAGTGAATATGCTTTCATCTCATTTTTTCTTTGCGATCTTTGCGGTTCCCTTTGCGATCTCAGCGTGAAAATCCTTAGAAGCTTAACACGCAGAGTGCGCAGAGTAAAGCGCAGAGAACGCTAAGTTTTATTTTTTATATAGTTTGTAATTCTCAATGTTAATTGTCTCTTTGCATAACTTAAGATCCGATTCTTCATTTGAAGCAATTATAACCAGATTCGATTTTGCTTCTTCTCTTATTAATTCATAAACTCTATCTTTCCCGTCATTATCAAGATTGGAAGTCGGCTCATCAAGAATTATGCATCTGGGTTTATGAAGTAGTGCAAAAATAAATTTCAAACGCTGTTTCATACCGGATGAATAACCTCTTACTATATCATCTTTCCTATCAAATAAATTTAATTTACTGAAGAGAAAATGAGCCCGTTCTTTATCATATTTTATTCCCCGTATGTTAGAAAAATGAAAAAGATTCTCATCTGCGGTGAATTCATCATAAAGAAATAAATACGGGGCAACAAATCCAATATAATCGTGAAGTTTTTCCGGAATTATTATAATATCATTTAACTGGTGGATTACTTTACCGCGTGTAGGCGATATAATATTAGCAACAATTTTTACAAGTGTGGATTTTCCGGAACCATTTGGACCCGAAATTCCATAAGCATTACCCGATGTAAAGACGTTATTAATCTCACTAAAGACAAGACGCCTTCCGAAATATTTTACCAGATTTTTTAGGGTTAACTTATAATCAGTCATTATAAACTACAAATTTTCCTTTTTGAGTTGTATCATCAGTTTTGACAATGTAAAGATAAACACCCGTACTCAATTTTTTATTATTATTCCCTATAACATTCCACATTACTACTTTTTTATCGGATGTATAGATTTTCAACTGGCCATTGAAAACAAGGTCCATATCAACCGAATAAACATAAAGGTCTGCATTAGCAGCAAAGGTGTTTCCTGTAGGAAAATTCAAATACGCGTGTTTTGAATATCTGAAAGGTTGCGGGAATGCAAAATCGACTTCCGTTGAAATTATATGATCCAATGGTGAGTTATTAAAAATATTTGTTTCAGAGATCATCATATTATTATCACTTTCAAGTTTTGCAAAATATCCTGATACAATATTCCTGAATCCACTGCCTCCCTGGTTCGAAAGAGTATATGTTAATTGAATTGGTTTGGTGGGATCATTAACTCCGCTGTTTAAATCATTGTTGCTAATAATTGCAACAAATGTATCGGGTCTGGTAGAATAATCTGTAAATACAAGATAGTTCAGTGAAACCGCACTTGAAGCCAGATCTGTTTTTGTCTGCGGTTTATTAAACGCAGAGGTCATTAATGGTTTTATCAACGGATAATTTTTTGCTTCCTTAAAATACTTATTAGGAATGGAACGGCTTCCGGTAAAATAGAGCCATTGACCAAAGAGTGTGAATTCATCTTTAAACATCGAATTAGATTCACCAATTGCATCGGCTATTGCAAATAGAGCTCTTTTATCTCTCATCAGTTCCCATGTTCGTTTTAAGACGCCAAATCCGAATCGTTCTTTAAGAAAAATATTCCAGAGTGCGAGATTGTAACCGTTGTTTTTAAAGAATGAATCGCCCGGCTTATCTGTGAATGAACGGATATAATAATAGTAATCGTTGATAGAATCGAAAACAAATTCTTCCATTGCAGTAGAGGTTAATTCATGGTAGAAAGAATCGTTAGACCTGTAAATATAATTACCGATTTGAATGGCATGATGCAATTCGTGTGCAACAGTAACCCGCGCTCCGTCAATTCCTTTTGTATATTGGGTTGAGAAATCGTTATCAATAACTGTAAAGCTTGTAAACCTGTTATTAGATAATTCATTTTCCAGTTCAGTGTAACCATATAATCCCGAAGCAAGACTTGCAATGTAGATATCATACCGATCGTCGCCACCAGCACCCATATCTCCCGGAGGAGGCGGGTAACCAAGGATGTTAACTTCGTAGTTATAAGACGAATCAACAGCCTTTGCTAAATCATTAAGATTATATGCCGGGGCATCAAATCCCGTTCTCTTGTAATGAATTCTAAATTTACCTGAAGGTGTAACAAAACTTGTATCGGCTTGAGGGCGGGATAATAACGATAACAATACTTCTTTCTGTTTCGGATTGAATCTATTGAAATTGAGTTTCACATCATTAATAATTCCGAATCCGCATTTCTCCGGTTCGGTTGAAGAAGTGATACGGGACGGCTCTTTTACATTACCAGCAAAAGATCTGATTCTTACAAACTCATTATATAGGGAATCGAGATTCTGTGAATAAACGGAACATGTAGATATAAGCACAATAATTAGCAGTAAATATTTATTCATTTAACAAGTTTTATTTTTGTTAGATTGTCCGAACTATCTGTATAGATTAAAAATTCCTTTTTGCTCTTTAATCTATCAACAATATAGCTATTGATGTTCTTTGATTCAAAAAGATCATTCACATCAAAATTTCTTCCAAAGCTACTGATATCGATCCGCTTTAATTTCCCTTTAGTTCTATCGTATAAAAAAAGCGAGTTTTCATTTTCGCCATCAATGTACTTCATCGATCCGATTGAGGGAGTAAAATCTTTTAAAGTAATTTTATTCAGTCTATTCCTTAAATACAAGAAAAGATCGGTATTATTATCGTCATAAAACCATGCAGCTGTCAGATTTTCGTTAATCGACTCATCCTGAAAACTTGCTACATCCGAATAAATATTTTTTCCGCTGGATACCGATTTTGACAGGAGAGTTTCTTCACCCTGGACTTTTCGGTTGAAGACGGATTTTTCCAGCAACAAATTAGATTGATTGCGTTGAATATGAAAAATTTCTTTATACAATTCGAATGCTATTGATGCCTGTTCAACATCGCTCGAAATTTCAGCAGCGCCGGAACTGACATATCGGAAATCCCTGAAATCAAAAGTTTCGATACTCAGTTTTCCCCTGTTTTCGGATAATACATAAATAGTTTGCATATCCTTAACACGGTCGCTCGTAATCTTTAAATCGTGAATCCGTCCGTATGCATACAAAATTCTCTTGGAGAATTCCAACCGGTTAAAGTTTACCCTTAACATTTCAATAACATTTTCGCCATTTGAATAAAAATAAAAAGTACGATTCTCTCTATTAATTTCATCAACAACTAGGTTGCCATAATTTCTGGATACCTCACGGTAATAATAAGTATCGAATGCACTTTTTCTGGAGAGCAGAAAATTTATTTTCATCTGATATTCATCTAAAAAATATAATCCTTTCATCCTGGTATTTAATACAGTAAACGAACCAACCAATGCTGGTTTGATTGCTAATGGAATAGAAAGATTTTCTGTGTCGGTTACTTTTTCTATAAAATAGATTTTACCGCTGGAGTCCAGAATGGCTAATTTTCTACCGCTTCTATCAACAAAGGAATTAATGTCAACAACTCCACTCCGCTTAAAATATGTAATGGGTTGATAAAACTCGTTAATACTTTTTGCAAACGAAATGTAAAGTTTACCCGATTCCAGGTTGATATAAGCAATGTCGGTGAATCCGTCTCCGTTAAAATCCATAATTGTGTATCTATCTGGTTTTTCAGGAGTCTTTATAATAAACCGCTTATTAAAAGAAGAAACCGAATCACCCTGAAAGACTTCGAATCCATCCGAACCTGTAAAGATCAAATCCTGAAAACCGTTATTGGTAATATCGGCTATATGCAATTCTTTCAATTCGTTACCCAGAGCAATTGATCTTGCCGGATAAAAACCTCCGCTCTTGTTATTATAAAATAAAACAGCGGAATTTTTTATCATATCAACTGCTACAATATCCATGTAACCATCATAATCCAGATCGATAAAACTTGAGTATGAGTAGAGATTGTCTTTATCAATAGGAATTTCCTTCAGCTTGTTTTTATCTTCAGAAATCAAGGAGAGTCCTAAAAAATTATAACCCGAGATAAGAATTTCCGGTTTACCATTTCTATTAATATCTGCTACATCAATACTGGAAGGATATGAATCGAATTTAAGTCGGGACTGAATTGATATGGTTCCGTTTTTACTGAAAGTTACAAATCCCGTTTCCCTTTCCTTACGCGAAATGAAAGCATACTTTTTACCGCGAAGATCATCGGAACCGACAATGTGAAAATCATAAAACGAAGTTGAACTAAATTTATCAGATGGGGTAGAATATTTATTTTTATTCCACGTCTGTGTAGAATAACTTTTTTCATTACCGCTAAAGAGAACAAGATCCCGCCAGCCGTCGCTATTAAAATCAACCGGCAGAAATCTATTCAGTCCGGATTTAACCGGGAATTCTTTAAACGAGCAGAATCCATTAACAGGAATTTGAGAATGAATTATTGATGAATAAAAAAAAGATATGATTAAAATGGAATTAACTATTATTCGATCTATTCTCAAGCCGGGCTTTTCTTCTTTTGAGAGCTTCATCAAATCGGCGTTTTTCATCCTCGGTCTCTGGTATAATTTCGAATGTTTCAACTGGTTTACCATTTTCACCAACACTAACAAAAGTCAAATATGCTGTATTAGAATGAATTCTTGTTCCTTCTATATGAGATTCTGTAAAAACTTTTACTCCAACTTCCATAGAAGTTTTAAATGCCCTGTTAACAGATGCAACCAAAGTTACAACATTACCAAGTTTAATTGGATGATGGAAGTCAATTCTATCAACAGATGCGGTTACACATACTTTTTGAGAATGTTTTGAAGATGCAAGAGCCGCACAGATATCTATCCAGTGCATCAATTGACCGCCGAGTAAATTACCGAGTTGATTGGTATGATTCGGTAGAACGAGTTCCGTCATAGTTACTATCGATTCACTAACAAACTTACTTTTTCTTTTTTCCTGGTTACTCATTTTGCAATTAGTCTCGATTCAATTTCCTGTAATTCTTTTACATTCGGATCGTTCGGGTACCTGCTCAGAAAAATGCTTATATCGGCAAGAGCTTCGTAATTCAATCCTTTTTTCAATTCAATTTTTATTTTATTGTACAGTGCAAGTGGTGCAAATTTTGTGTCGTGATAGGATTCGGTTACCAATGTATAATATTTCATCGCTGCATATTCATATTCCATTTTCTGATAAATTAATGCACTATTATATTCTTTCTCTGCTAGTTTATCATTCATCTCTTTAATTTTTCTTTCAGCATCTTCCACTTTAGAATTTGAAGGGAAGAAATCTATAAATGCCTGAAATTCCTCTATCGCTTTTTTAGTGTATGATTGTTCGATCTGATAAGGTGGCGATAGCTGATAATATGATTCAGCAAGCATAAATTGCGCCTCGGGCACAAAAGGACTTGCTGGAGTGTTTCTTATTAACTTACTGAACTCATATGCGGCAAGAAGAAATTGGCTCCGCTTAAAATATGTCATAGCAAGATAATATTGCGCATCATCGCTTACAGAACTTGCCGGGTATTGTAAGATGATATTCTGAAATTCGAGAATTGCTTGTTCGTAATCTTCGTCGTTATATAACTGCATTACATAATTAAAATATTCTTCCGGTGTAAATTGAGATGTATCTACACTTGAAGAACATGCAGAAACGAAAAGAACTATTAGAGTAACCGCAATTGTTAGATTATACTTGTTCAAAAAAATCTCCGTTAAAATAAAGCAGTGCAAAAATAGTTAAAATTGAATTGCTGTGAAATATACTTTTACCCCAATTTTTACTTGATTATTTACTTCTTATTGTAAAAAAGAGAATAATTGTAACGATTAAAGTCCCAACCACAATAATTGGTTCCAAAAGGTTAGAAAAAAGGGGCAATTCCGGTATTGTTGATTGAGTAAAAGGGATTGCCGGATTTTCCAGACGACTGATATTTTCGACCTCAACCGTATCTTTATAAGAATTACTCAAATCAATTGTTTTAATACCAGATCTTTCGGATAATATTAAAGTAGCATCAATATTAATTTTTCTCTCGATTAATAAATTTCCAAAAAATCCATCCTTATAGGGATTTGAATACTCAACCGTTATATTATTAATTGAATGCTCAAGTTTGTTTTCTAAAGATTCATTCTCGCTTATCGGAATAACTTTCTTAATGAAGGAATCGACCACTTTAGATTTTAGAAAGCTATATGAACCGGATGATTTGTATATAAAATTAAATGTAAGGTTTTTATTTATAACCGAGTTATCAAGATTTAACACGGATTTTTCGATCAGATTGTTTACAACATCCAGATTGGTTCTGGTTTGTGCAAATTGCACCTGTTGAAAAATTAATAATGTACAGATAACCAATAATATTCTTTTCAAATGGGCTTAAAGTCTATAAGTTATATTTCAAATTATAGAATCGAATTAGTAATTTCAAACAAAAGTTGGGATATAAATAAAGACAGCGAAGACTCTCTGGAATCGTTCGCTGTCCAAATGTTATGAATAATATAGAAATAGATTTATCTTCTTCCGGCAGCAATTTCTTTCAATCTCTCAATTCTCTCTTCAATTGGCGGATGTGTAGAAAACAATTTCATCATCGATTTACCGCTAAGCGGATTAACAATAAACATATGAGCAGAAGATGCTCCGGCATGGGCCATCGGCAACATTTTATTTGCCTGATTAAGTTTATTAAGTGCATTTGCAAGACCCATCGGCTTACCCGAAATTTGAGCGCCTCCTTCATCGGCCATATATTCACGCGAACGTGAAATTGCAAGTTGAATAAGAACCGCAGCAATTGGTGCAATAATTAATAGTGCCAGTTCGTAAAATGCATTACCACCTCTGTCGTTATCCCTACTACTGCCGCCAAACATTGCAGCATAACCGGCCATCCGTGCAATAAATGTAATCGTTCCAACAAGAGTTGCGGCAATTGTACTTACAAGAATATCGCGATTCTTTATATGAGATAATTCGTGTGCAATCACTCCTTCCAATTCTTCTTTATTCAGAATTTTCATAATTCCTGTTGTTACAGCTACTGCGCCGTTTTGCGGATTACGTCCCGTTGCAAATGCATTGGGTGTAGGATTTTCCATAATATATACTCTAGGCATCGGTAATTCAGCTCTGGATGCAAGCCGTTCAACCATATCATACAATTGCGGCTGTTCTTCTCTTGTAACCTGATGCGCGCGGTACATAGTAAGAACAATTTTATCGGAAAACCAGTAAGCACCAAAATTCATTGCAAGGGAAAATATAAACGCCATCATCATCCCTTGCTGTCCGCCAAGCAGATTTCCGACAAACAGAAAGAGCACCATCATAAGTGTCATTAATATTACGGTTTTAAATCCGTTCATTGTAACTCCTGTTATTTTTATAATCGAAATTTATCTAAAGTTTGCTAATTCTAACAGATTTCAATTTAGAAATGTTCCTTTAATAAGATTGAGCCGTCGATTAAGTTCACTGCGTCATTAAAGACTACCTTGCCTTTATAATTAATAATCTTTAAAATCGAACGTCAATTTGGAAGAAATATGAAAAAATTCTGGCTCATTCTATTAATTTTATCAACATCTACTTATTCCCAGAGCATATATAAATTTTTAAACCTCGATACGAGTCCAAGAGCCGCCGCATTAGCAGGAAGTTTTGTATCTAATAATGATGATCCGAATGTAGTATTCTACAATCCGGCCGGAATGAATTTTCTGAATAATTCTCCAATTTCATTTTCATTTCTAAAACATTTAATGGATATAAATTCAGCATCTTTAGTCTATTCCAGAGAGTTTGAAAGTATAGGACGGTTTAGCGCAGCAGTTAAGTATATTAACTACGGTGAATTTACCAAAGCCGATGCCAACGGAACTAAATATGGAAATTTTGGCGCAGGAGATATCGCATTTATTATCGGTTATGGGAATAGATTAGATCAAAATTTCTATTACGGAGCAAACGTTAAATTCATTTATTCTGGTATCGAAAATTATTCTTCAACGGCTTTAGGTGTGGACCTGGGATTACATTATGAAATTCCTGATTCAAAATGGAATTTCGGATTTTCAGTTTTGAATCTTGGCAGTCAACTTACTTCATACATTGATACCAAAGAAGAATTACCGCTCGATATGAGATTCGGTTTTTCCAAACAGCTTGAAAATTTACCGTTCCGGTTTTTCTGGTCATTCAACAAATTAAACGAGAAGCAGGAAAATTTTATAGATCGATTTAAACAGATTACATTGGGTGGAGAATTTAAATTGGGTCCAAGTTTTCGATTAAGATTCGGTTATGATAATGAAAAACGGAAAGAACTTAAAATAGGTACAACTGCCGGTCTGGCTGGATTTAGTCTTGGATTAGGATTTAATGTCAGTTCATATGTAGTTGATTATGCATTCTCTTCACTCGGATATATCGGTTCTATTCACAGGTTCGGAATTTCTACTAATTTATAATGAACATTTTATAATCTATAATTTTTAGTGTGCTGTTTAGAATGATTAGTTTTCAAGTGAAGAAAAATCTCAATCCGCAATTTTCAATTCTCAATTATCTTCTATAAGGTGTTTTTAAATATTGTTTAGCAAGTGCGTGTGAATTGTTTCTCTCTTTCAACTTCAGCACTTCGTTATAATATTTAATTGCCTTATCACGTTGACCGAGCATATCATACAACTGACCGAGATATAGGACTGTATTAATTAAGAATCCTGATTCTTTCCCTTTGTCAAGTTCTCTCGAAAGCTTTTCTGAAATTTCAAAATAATATGCAGAGGAATCAGCAACACCGCGGTTCTTAAATTCCTGTCCGATATAATAAGTTGCTTCCCTTTTATAACGTTTATTATAACCGGGTAAACCCTTTTCTGCTTTATTAAAAATATCTCTGAAAATTTTAACCGCTTCGGGATAATTATTTTCTTTTACGTAAGTAAGCCCGTAGTATTTCTGAAAATTCGGATTGTTAGGAAAATCTCTGAGTAATGCTTTGCCCCATCGGCGGGATTCTTCCATGTTTTCTTCGAACTGGAAATGAAGTTTCTGCAAAAAGTGGCGGGATTCAATTAATGTATATCTACCATTTAATGCAACGTATTCAAGTTCTTTAAGACCTTTTTCTTTATCACCTTTCGGGAAGAAAATCATAAATGGTTTTACTACCGGGTACTTTTTGGGAATTACATCAGCATAATAGTGATAAATACCAAATCCAAGTTGAACATCTACATTTTTAGGATCTACTTCATAAGATTTGAACACCATATTTAAGCCATCTTTTCCATCGAGAGCAGCTTTGAACCAGCTTTCGCGTATTGCAAGAAGCTGTCCTCTAAACCCGAGTGATCCGCCTTTGAAAAACATTGCATCAACATTTCTCTCGTTCTTATCGAGTATATCGTCGCACAAATCAATTACCTCTTCAAGCTGATCATAGAATTTATCATCCATACTTTCATCATCAAGATCCAGAAGAATCCGCCACCATGTTGTCATAGCTTTAAAAAATTTTCCGGAAGGATGCGTCGGGTATTCTTTTACAATTATATCGAATGTTTTTTCCGCCTTATCAAACTCAATACTGTAAATTTGGTTAATGCCGGCTTTTACAAGAGAATCATGTTTGACCCAATCGTAGTTTTGGGAATAGCAGATAGATATATTTAGAAGAAAGAATTTCAATAAATAACCGGTTTTCAAAATATTTCCTCTGAAATTGTAATAAATACCAACCCGAACCTAAAGAGTTGGCGGTTTAATTTCCAATGAAAAAGATATCACTTTTTTTCATAATAAGATTCCTTCTTGTCTGAAAGTATGAACAAATCCAATAAATCAATTTTTAAATCTTCTTAATTTCCCGATGACTTAAAGAAAAAAGAATTATTGATAAAAATAATTCCGTTTACTAAGTTTCATACGGCTATAGGGAAATACTCTTCACAATTTTTTCAACTGAAAATAGTTAGCTAATAGGTATTCTCCTTTTCTTGAGAGGGTTTCTTAATTTCAAATGAATATATGTCATTACGCCATTTTGGTAAAATGACTTTTTCCTTTGGCCCATCAATAACAACTGACCTAATAAGCCGATCCAGATTCCACTATCCCAAAACAATATCTACAACTATTATAAAATTAAAAACTCTTTTTCTGTTTGCTCGTGAAGGATCTTTGCTGATTTATAGTTATCTCAAGCGATTATAATTGTCAGTTAATCGGGATAAATATGTACTTCGTTGTAGTAAAAGAAATTTCAACAGGAACTATTGTTGATAAAGCAGAATTGCCGGGGATGAAAGCTCTAAGTGGAAGCATTGCACAGCTTGCTTACCAACTCAAGGAACAATTTAAAACCCGCTACTCACCTGAAACTTATACAGTAACTTTTGAAGAAGCAGAAAACTGGGAAGAACTTCTATCTAAAAATATTTCCAATAAAGATTCTACATTTAGAATGATCGGCTCCAGAACCTATCAGCTTGTTGTCAATATTGCAGCAATGATTGGTGGAACATTTCTTATTTCTTTCTTGCTTGTTGTAAGATTAATCTATAGTCCTTTCCTTTTTATCGTATGCATTTTTATTCTCTTTTTATACCTGACAATTGATTACAGTATATGGCTGAACAAAGGAATTCACATGATTGAAATGGATATAAGCAGCTTTACCGTTTATTACGGAAAAGAAATGATTCCCGCACGAATAGATAAAAGACAGATTACCGGCATAAATGTTTTTAAAAAGCTGAACAGGAGAATTGTAAATATTATGCTTGGAGGTTATGCTGATAATACGATTCCCGGCGTTACACTGTTTTCCGGACCACGGATTAGAATTACTGACGAAGCATTTAATGAATCCGAATTCGGAATTTTTGTAAAACTACTTTATGACATGAGACCGGATATAAATTGAACCCGGTAATAATACATACAGACAATTATTAAGTTAAATCAATTAAGAAAAAGTGAGGCGTGATTATGAAGCGATTATTAATTATAATGCTGATTCTAACTGCTTGTACGGAGAACCAAATTGAAACAAAGAAATTTCAAATTGAGTCGGGAGTTGAATTTACACAACCCACATTATCTTCCTACGGTTCATCAATTGCATTTAAGTATGAAAAGGATGGTAAAGAATTTTTACAGTTTAATGATCAAACAATCGGACCCTTTGAGACAATTAACCTCTTTACCCTCAGTTCTGATGGATCCCGATATGTAGTGCAATATGAAGAAAATGGGCGTGAATACTTTCGTGTTGACGAAAAGATTTACGGACCATTTTCAAATTCTGGAAAAGTTCTGTTTTCCGACGATTCAAAATCCTTCGGTGTTGTTTATTATAAAAACGAAGAGGATAAATATGTTCAGGTGAATGAAAAAATTTACGGTCCCTGCGATGGAAGCAGCTACATAGTAAATTTTATTCCCAACAGTTCTAATTATTATTTCTGGTATGCCAAAGGAGTGGAATATTTCATTCAATGGAATGAGAAAACAGTTGGTCCGTTCAAAAGTGATGTTTTCCCGTGCGTTTCTAATGACGAAACAACTCTCGCTTATATTCTAAAAGAGAACAAGAAATCAATAATTAAAGTCGGCGACCGTACATTCGGACCTTACGAGTATTCATTCGGATTGCTTCTATCCGATAACGGAAAACATTATATGTACGAGTTTGCAAAAACCGGTCAATCTTATATTCAAGTTGATGACAAGACCTTGGGACCGTTTGAGAAGGTATCACGCAGTCATATTTCGAACGATGGACTCACTTATTCTTTTATTTACAGTAAAAACAAAAAACAATTTGTTCAAAAGAACGAGCAGACTTTCGGACCATTTGATGAGGTTGATGATGTTGCACTTTCAGGTGACGGATCAATAATCGGTATAAGATATAAAAATAATAATCAGTTATTTGCACAGGTCAATGATCTCACTATTGGACCGGTTCAGGATGTTTTCTATCCCAACTTCTCTGAGTCTGGAAAGCGAATTGCCTGGCAGTATATTGAGAACGACTCGCATTATATTATGGTTGACAAAGAGAAATCAGGTCCTTTCGAAGACTGCACCACACCAATATTCTCGTCCGATGGAAATCGATTCGCTTATTCCTATTATGATAAAACCGGCACTTATCTTAAGTATATCGATAAGGTTTATGGCCCATACCCATGGATAGAATTTACATTTGACAACGATAACAATCTTGTTTCTGTATATGCTAAAAACGGAGAAAACTCTATAACAAAAGAAATTCACAGAAAATAATTTCTGTTTTGAAACGTATTAATTTTTTCAACTGTGTAAAACATGAACCTTGATAAAAGTGATAATGAACTGATGTTAGAATTTTCAAATTGTTCCATGGATTCGTTTATGATTATTTTCAACAGGTACAAGAACAGAATTTTAAATTTTGTACTGCGGGGATATCTACACAACAAAGATGATTCCGAAGATATTGTTCAGAAAACTTTTATCAAGGTTTACTCTTATAAGTATAAATATAAACCCTCGTATCAATTCTCGACATGGATCTATACAATCGCAAAAAATTATTCAATTAACGAATTAAAAAGAAAAGAGAAATTTACAACTAACACAAACGATAACGATCCTGATGATTCTTTGCCCGACGAACAATCACTAAATCAATCAATAGAAAGTCGGGATTACAATACTATACTCTACAAAATAATTCAAACCCTGAAACCCAAATACAAAGAAATAATTGTGCTTAGATACCTGGAAGGATTCAGTTACAAAGAAATTTCCCGGATAACATCTAAAAGAATTAACACTCTAAAATCTCACTGCAAAAGAGGATTAAATCAAATTCAAGTGAAGCTTATTAAATATGGAATCGAAAAAGAATAAATATAAATCCGAAACTGAATTTGAGAAGAAAGAATTTTCTGGCTTAATTGAAAAACTTGGGAATATACCAGAGGAAAAAGTCTCGGATAAGTTTGATAATAAATTTAGCAAAGAATTAGACCTGACTACTATCCCTATTCCAGTGCAAATTAAAATAAAAAACATTTTCACTTCTGCCTCAGAATATCATCCATTGAAATTATATGCAATTGTTTCAATGGCTGCAGTAATACTTTTGATATTTATCGTACTGCCAATTAAAGATTCCAGAATACCCGACAAGGTATTAACGCAAGCAGATTCAACTAAATCTTCCTTAGAGCAGAAATCCCTTAAGAACGGAACCGAAGATATATTAGCAAATGAAAAGACGTTTAAAGCAGATTCATCGGCAATTAAAAACAAATCAATTTACCTTAAATCACTTATAAATGATCTGGAAATACGTTATGGACTGGGGCTTAACAAAAAAGAAAATCCATCGGAGCTAATAAATAAAATAATTGAAGGTGAGATGTTCCGTAAATCGTTTGAGAATAAGGAGAACCTAAAACGAAGCGACACGCTTAAAATATTGTTCGAAATTATCTCGGGAAGAAAAAATTGATGTAATAATTCACTCTGATTGTTATTGGGTGTGAAATGAATCAACAGACAAATTACATTTCTCTATTAATTGCAATTGCCGCATTAATCTTATTAATGCCGGCTTATACTGTAGCTCAGGCAAACAAGAGTATTACCGTTGAATCAATTACTGCATATGCGAATGGTGGTTTTAATGGAGTTGCAGATTATGCATTAAAAAACAGAGAACGAATTACAGCAGATTCAGTTATTGTTATTGCCCTTGCCGGTAAGCAGATGGAAAATGAAACTGTAATTAAAATTGCTATTTCAATTGCAGATGCTCTCAAGTACAAAACCTGCTCTGGTTGGTGTAATTTTTATCTGGCTCAATATTGCGAGAATTCTAATAGAGATAGCGATGCTCTAGAAATCTCCGACAAAATTCTTTTAGTGTTCACTGAAACAAATGATTTAAAAGGCGAAGCTTATACGTATGATTTGCGCGGAATGATTTTCAAAAGAAATAAAAATTATTCTAAAGCAAAAGAATCTTATTTAAAGGTTGTGGACCTATCACAAAAACTTCACAATGATTATCTCACCGGCTGGAGCTACAAACAATTAGGCGAAATTGAATATGAGACCGGCAAAAATGAAAGTGCCATTAAGATGTACTCAAATGCACTTAAGCATTT
>JBBIHP010000055.1:4250-18878 GCA_037446915.1 Ignavibacteria bacterium | reverse complement strand
ATTACTGTTGGTGAGGAGTCAATACATCTTGATAAGTGTTCTCCATAAGTATCTAGTACCGAGATTTTATCATGCTTGTTTGCAAGTTCGATTCCATAAGGGAAAATATCATCGGTTTCTTTACAGGGTGAGCTTCCAGAAAAAACTACAGCAGAACAATTCTGAATCATTTTTTCGAGTTTGTTTTTAAAGTCATCGGATTCATCTTTACTAATCGAACTATTAACACCGAAGAATGTTGTAATTTTATTTTCATTTAGATCCATTATCAAATCAGCGGAGCGGGTTTCTGACTTTGTAGATACAGACGAGTAATCAATTTTTTCGTGTGCTAAAATGCTTCTGAAAATTTTTCCGTTATTTCCGCCAATGAATGTAAATGCGGAATTTTTCATTCCGAGGTAATTTAATTGACGGCTTACATTAATTCCTTTTCCACCGGCAGCTAACACTTCCTTAAATGCCCTGTTCTCTTTACCATAATTAACGTTTTTGAAGTAAAGTTTTTTCTCGAGCAAGGGATTGATTGTAATTGTAAGAATCATTTTCAATAATGTATAATTAATAATTGATAATGTATAATGAAATGAGGAGAATTGAAAATCGAATATGAAATTGATTTTTAATAATACTACGCTTCTAATTACTACTATTGATCATTATACACTTTACATTATACATTTTTTATCATCTGTATCCGGGCCAGCGGCTATAATCCGGATTTACCAGCCGGTAATCTCCAAATCCGGTTGGGTCTGCAAATATAAACGCTCTATTTAAATCATAATATTCCCAGATTTCATAGGGAATTGAATTAGCTTCCATCGGTCGTCTTTCAACATTATTGGGCGGACCAAAAGTAACATAAATTAATCCCATATCGGTTCGCCATCCTTCAGAAAGTCCCTTAAAATTTTTGTTGGCGTATTCAACCCTTCTATAATATTCATACAAAATGGGATTTTCTTCAAGTTGCGGATTCGGTTTTTTTGTGTTCCAGAATTGTAAAAACCGGTCAAGTTTTTCGTCGTAACTTTCACCTTGCTTAATATAACTAATTTCCTGTGGCGATGCGATATAAAGTAATTGTTCCACTGCTTTATCAAGGTCAACAATTGAATTGGGAAATCCGTAAATCTTTGATATGAATAATTTTTCTGAAGTTGCAACTTCTTTCCAGTCTTTATCTTTCAGAATGATCCTTATGATAAAATCTCCCAGTTTGAAACTCACATTTTCGATTGTATGGTAAATAGAATTTGTCCCCGCTTTTACAAATACAGGATCCATATATTTTGTTGTTATTTTGCTTCTAAGATTTTCAATTTGATATTCGAGAATAACCTGTTGGTCTTTGTTAGAATAAATTTCGAATGAGAATGGGAGCGAATTAGTTTTATTAGAAACCATTTTAGAAATATTAGGAACAACTTTATCGCCCGAAGGATCTTTTATTATTTCGGTTATTAGAATTATATCGCTAACACTAAGAGAATCATCCAGTTTTTTCAATACAGCTTTATATTCGCGGGTACCGGCTCTTCTGGAATCGGAATCTTCGAGAATACATCTTATAGTATAATTACCGGGATTTAGATCGAATGATCTGTATGAAAAATTGTAATTGTTTCTTGATATTGTTTGTGTAAAATCTTCTAAAGTTATTTTCTCCCGCCAGCTTCGTTCAAACAGGATATTCTTTTTATTCTGGTCGTAAAATGTTAGAGTTACATTATATCCGCCAATAAAAGAATTATCTTTTTTGATGAACTGAATTGAGGAGTGTGGAATCTGAACGAAAACATCTAAACGGGCTTTATCCGGCAAATCACTTTTATAATTTGCAAAATCGATAAAAAACATTGGTGCATTAATCGCCAGATTAGTTTCCGCCGAATATTCAACCTGTGCATTCACTGTTACAACAAAAACCAGTAGTATTAACCAGAACCTTTTCATGTTATTTACTCCTTTAGCATTTACAATTGTAAATCGTATTGTAAATGGTATCTATATTAAATTAAACTTTATTTCGAATTATCAATTTTCCCGAACAAATCATACTCATTGCAGTCATTAATTTCAACGTCATAAAAGTTTCCTATTTTAAGCTTGTTATCCTCTGCTTTAATCAGAACTTCACCATCTACTTCAGGTGCATCCTTTTCTGTTCTTCCTATGTAAAATTCTCCTTCAACATTATCAATAATTACTTTCATATTTCTACCGATAAGTTTTTCGTTCTTACTTTGTGATAGTTCCTTTTGAAGATTCATCAGTATTGCTTTTCGTTCTTCTTTAACCTCTGGTGGAACGGGATCGCCAAGAATAAAAATAGGTGTATTCTCTTCAACAGAATAATTGAACACTCCAATGCGGTCGAACTTTATATCCTTAACAAACTCGCAAAGTTCCTCGAATTCTTTTTCACCTTCATTTGGATAGCCGACAATAAATGTTGTTCTTAAAGTAATATCCGGTATTCTTTCTCGTAATTTATTAAGAAGTTCTACTGTTCTTCTCCTGGTAATTCCCCGGCGCATCGATTTTAGAACGTTATCGGAAATATGCTGAAGCGGAATATCAATGTATTTACAAATCTTAGGATTTTCTGCAATCTCATTTATCAAATCATCCGGGAAGTGCGATGGATACGCATATAATAATCTAATCCATTCAATTCCATCAATTAAAGAAATTTTGTTAAGGAGTTCCGCAATATTTCTTTTACCGGATTCTTTACCATAGTCAGTTGTATCCTGTCCTATAATGTTTATTTCTTTAACTCCCTTAGCAGCAAGAAATTTTACTTCTTGTAAAAGCTCATCCATCGGTTTGGATTTGTGAAGACCTCTCATTAAAGGAATAGCACAGAATGAACATGGGTTATCGCAGCCCTCCGATATTTTTAAATAAGCAAAATGTTTTGGAGTGGTTAGAAATCTTTCACCGAGCAATTCATACTTAAGATCTCCGCCAAAGTCATTTACGATACCTTCGTAAGCTTCTGTGCCAAAGAAAGAATCAACTTCTGGAATTTCCTTACGCAGATCATCCATATAACGCTCCGAAAGACATCCGGCAACAACTATTTTTTTGAGCTTACCTTTTTTCTTTAATTCAACAGCCGATAGAATCGTATTTACAGATTCTTCTTTTGCAGCGTCAATAAATCCGCATGTATTTATTACAACCGAATCGGCTTCTTCGGGATTTTCTGTGAGATCAAATTTATTTAGTTTCAGCTGATTCATTAATCTTTCTGAATCAACAGTGTTTTTTGAACAACCGAGTGTAATTACAGATATTTTTGGTTTTGAAGGCATTAATCCCTTTCTTTATCGAATATAATTAACAACAACAAAAATACGGAAATAGTTTTAAGATATTTAATTTGGATGTGGGGGAAGTAGATAGTCTGAAAATTACTATATAAAGAATTATAATGAGTTTTTCTTCTGATTAGTTTACTTTTGTAAGTGAAGCAGAGGAAATGCCACTAATTTCACGAATTAACACTAAATAAAAATGAGTAAATTAATTTATAAAGAAGAAGCATTTCAGATTATAGGAATTTGTATGGACGTCCATAGAGTATTAGGGGGCGGATTTTTAGAAATTGTATATAAAGATGCACTCGAGTATGAATTTAGGAATAAAGGAATCTTTTATGAAAGAGAGAAACAATTTGATATTAAATACAAAGGAATAGTTTTACCTCATAAGTATTATGCCGATTTTACTGTATTTGACAAGATTATTCTTGAAGTAAAAGCTGTTGATGGAATGCCCGACGAATTTATTAAGCAGACTATCAATTACCTTGCAGTTTCAAATTACCGTTTGGGTTTAATAGTAAATTTTGGTAGGGATAAATTACTTTACAAAAGAGTAGTTCTTTGATTAGTGAAAATTAGTGTAATTAGTGGCGGAAGCATTTGCCACTAATTACACGAACTAACACTAATTATCTATAAGCAGCTTTTTCAATATCCTTCAATGAAGTAATTTTTTTAGGAGGATTTAAATACCTGTCCAGAAACTTATAAATCTTTATCCTTATTTCGCGACCGACTTTATGATCCATCCTATCAAACGAATGCCCGCCCGGAACGTCTTTGAAAATTTCATACTCAAATTTTTTTCCTTCGGCTTTAAGTGATTTTATAAGATGCTCAACTTCAAGAACATTAACGTCTTCATCATTTGTATTAGTATGAATAAGTAACGGTGTTTGTAACTTATGTGCATTCCATGCCGGAGATCTCTTTTTATATTCCTGAACATTCTGATCGGCAGTTTTGCCAAGGTGATAATCGGCAGAAAAAAGATCCCGGTATTCATCGTCTTTATATCCCATCCTTGCTATTAAGTCGCTAACAGGAACACCGGCAAAAGCACATTTGTAATTTTCGGGATGATCGAAAATATTGAACAATGCAATTTGTCCGCCATGACTCCAGCCAATAATTCCAACTCTATCAGGGTCAACAAAATCGTAATTATCTAAAATGTATTGTCTGCTTGCATTAACATCTTCGTTTTCTAATCCTCCGTAATCAATTCTTTTATAAAATCCTTCTCCATAACCGGTGCTTCCTCTATATTCAGCGGCAACAACAATGTATTGCTGATACATCAATTCTCTAATTATGTGTGTGTAATAAGTTGTAAAGTCCGCGTGCACACCACCATGGGGCAATACAATCAGAGGATATTTTTTGTTGAAATCGATTCCTTTGGGTATAAATACGTAAGACCAGAATTTAACCGGATTACCGGCACCCTGACCGGTAGGATTTTTTTCTTTAGCGGGCGGAGGACCGGTCATAAAGATTTTATCTACAAACGCCACATCTCCAACTCTCTGAAACCAAAGTACATCATCAACAAGTTTTTCTAACCGGTCCAGACGGTGCTGAAGACTTTCATCATTTCGGCTAATTTGTTTTTTAATATCATCAATGGATTGTGCTGAAGAAATTGTTACTGTTAAGATTACAATAAAAATTGTTCTAAAAATATTTTTCATTTTCACCTCAATTAAATTCTATGATATTACGCCTAATGTAATTAGAATGAATATTGGACCATTATAAAGAGCATGGATTATAATTCCAATCCACGTGTTTTTATACTTTTGCACAACATAAGGTAGAATAAATAAAATTGGAATAAGAGTTAGAATAAGTTCGTAATCGAATGCTAAGTGAAACATTAACCAGAAAATCGAGTTAACAATCCATCCATTCATACCGTGGTAAACAATTTGTCCGGGTAGTATAAAACCACGCCATAAAAGCTCCTCGCCAAATATATTAAAGAAAAAAAATGGTAACCACGCAACCAGGATCAAAGATGGATTAGTGTCGCCCTTATTAAAAAAATTTGATGACGAATAAAGATGTTCGAATAAGTTGGTAAGGTCGGCTATTAAATTGTAAACAACTACTATTAAACCGGATAACGCAAAACAGACAATTGTAGATATAAGTGCAATTCTTATCTCCTTTTCATTCGGTTTTTGCAGTCTAAGCCGTTTAACTATTGTCGAATAATTCAAATTTTTCTGTTCGTACTTAATCAGAATAAAAACCCAAATAAAGAGAGGAATAAATACGCACAGTCCTCCAAATAAGAACCATGCAAAGACATATTCAATTTTTAAGCTGGATATTGCAAGTGGAATTAGAAACTTTGTGATTACATAAAATAGTATTGACGGCAGCCCAAAAAGGAAAAGAGATTTTTTTAATGAAATAGGTTTAATACTTGCTTCGTTCATCTTTTAATGAAAAATTCCAGATACATATAAATTAAAGGTGCAGAAAAAAGTAATGAATCGAACCGGTCGAAAATTCCGCCGTGCCCGGGAATTAGTGATGAAGAATCTTTTACGTTAGCATCGCGTTTAATAAGACTTTCTACAAAGTCTCCCGCCTGTCCGAACACTCCAACTATAAATCCAATTACAACAGCATCTTGCATAGATAAGAAATTAAGAACAACAATTTGAGCTATTACCATTGTAATAATTGAAAACACAAATCCGGCGATTGCACCTTCCCAGCTTTTATGCGGACTAACACGCGGAAGTATTTTGTGCTTACCGGTTGCCGAACCGATAAAATAAGCTGCTGAATCGCAGACCCAGATTGTAACTAAAACAGTAATAATTAAATATCCGCCCTGATCATAAAGGAAAAAGGAATCGTTATAATATTCTCGTATTAAAACGAGTGCGGATGAAAAAAGTCCAATATAAAAAATACCAAGTAGCGATGTGCCAAGATTAGCAATAGCTGATTCACTTCTTCTAAAAAGTTCGAACAGTAAAAGGACAGGTATAATTGAGAGGATAAGTAATTCAAACGAAATAAAACGGTAATATGAATTAAATATAATTAAGGAAATGGAAACAAAACCAACAAACAGATTAGGAAAGAACTTTCTTCGAGAAAGCATTTTAGAAAATTCGAAGAAGGATACTAAGCCTATAAAGAGTGCAAAAAGCAAAAAGGGAAATGCTCCTAAAATGCTTACAATAACAATTAACGGAATTCCAAAAAGTGCAACAATTATTCTTGTAGTAAGATTACTCATTTTCATTTGTACTCGCTCCGGTATTCTCCTCAGGATTTCTATTCTTAATATCGTTAATAATTTCTAATGCATCATCTGCATCAGTCTTCTTAACAAGAATTTTAATTGTCTCCCAGCTTCCGGAAAGTGGAAAGTTGCGATCCTTTTTTGTGAAGAATAACGAATCAATACCGGCACCACTTAAATTAGCTTTTAGCATCTCGGCTTCATAAATTTCTGCAAATGTTCCTATTACAACCCAATCTGAAGGATGTAATAATTTCCCTTCGAATTCTTCTTTAGGAATTAATTCTGCACCGCAATCGGCACATACTTTAACTCCATCAACATATTCATATTCACAATTTGGACAGATCATATTTCCTCCTTTCTTTTTTGGAAGGACCTGTAGTTCTTCATAACATAATAAATAAAGGCAGAAAAAATCAGAAGTAATATTGCGAAAGTTATAATGTGGTAGAGAATATCTTCCGCAGGTGTAACATTAGAATTAATTAATTCCTGGTCGCCGAATATCATAAAAGCAGTTACTGCCATAAAGTTATTTAGGAAATGGAGAATCATAGGGATGAAAATGGAATCGCTTATATATGCAGCAAATCCAAAATAGACTCCTAAGGCAATTAATGCAAATAATCCATAAGGATTAAAATGGTAGATTCCGAAGAAGAGAGCTGTTAATAATATACTCCAGAATGGTTTGAATCGGTGTTCAAAACTTTTCTGAACAAATCCCCGGAAAAAAGTTTCTTCGCAAAGAGCGGGAATAACAGCTACAACAAAAACAATAAATGACGCTTCAAAAATTGAATTAGAATGAAGAAGATTACCATAAGTCGATTGAACCATTTTATCTACTTGATCAATCAGGTTTCTTATTTCGTGAACAATCGAAATGTTATCAGCCAATTTGTTAAAAATAAAGTTTTGTATGTAAAGAAAACTTTGTAACAACGGTGTAAGCAATACAAGTCCGCCTATGAATACAAGCACTTCTTTTAGTGAAGGAAATTTAACTCTTAATGCGCTGGTAACATCTGGATAAACAAATTTAGCCATTAGGAGAGCGGGGAGAAGTATAAATAAAATTTGTCCTCCCATAGTAAGAAGCCGGACAGAATTAACATCCGCCTTTTCAAAATCCAATCCGAATATTAGCAATGTGATAATAGCGCCGCCGAATTGATATAGAATGAATACAACAGCAAGAGCAAGGAATGCAGCGGTAAGCGGATTCATTCCTGGTGTTAGCTTAGGCGGCTGGTTTTCATCTACGGGATTATTATCTGTCTGTTCGTCCATAACTTTGTCTTAAATTCAATTTACAGTTTAATTACTATTCCAATTTATTTTATCAATAGATTGAAAGCAAATTATTGCAGAGGTATTTTTCTTGTCAATCGAAGATGTGTTTTTCTGATATGAGCAAAATAGAAGTTGATTAAGTAGGCATTGCAAGTGTTTTTACAACATTTACTAACCTGAAATTTTACTATGCCTTAATACTTACATTCAGTAATAAATTGATAAATAAGGGATGAAAAATTATTACTACTTATCCTTCCTCGCTTTAAGCTCTCCCGCTAATCCGGAATATTTTGTAAGCTCGGCATCAATAGAACCAATAATAACTTTCGTTTTAACTTTTACAGGCATTTTAATTTCGTCATCAGTAACCCATAAGAGCATAGTCCCTTCGCTCTTAAATAATCCGCCTTCTTTTGCAAGTGGTTCAAGTATTATGCAGTCAAATGTACCGGCAGCAACTGTAATCTGCTCTCTTCCATGAAACACAACATCGAGCGGATAAACTTTATCTTTGTAAAAGTTCTGAAGATTAATTTTATCACCCTTCTTTAGTTTGGAGTAATCGAATGTTCGCGCAAGATAGAATGCAGAGACAATGTCATTCACATATTTGGGAATGTCATACTGACCTTCGGAAGTTTTAGCTTTACCTTTCCTCTGATCGAAGAACGCGGAGAAGTCGCGCGAATATCCTCCTTCCCTTATGTGCTGTTCAAACCGCCACGGAAAAATTCCTTCAACATCAATATATGTTTCGTAACGGTCGCGCACTTTGTAGAATGGATCGAACGCGGGAACTGAATTTACTTTGAATACCACATTATAAGTTTCTCTTCCGGCAAGCTTTGTAATTTTAGGAATAGAAAACTCGGCAACACCTGCAGTTACAAATCCATACTTTACATCAAATGTTAGGACTTCTCCAACTTTGAAAGCTTTGTTTTCGATAATACGAAATTCTGATTTTTGAGCAGATGTTTTTATTGAGATCAATAGAATAACAAGAATCATGCTAATAATCCTGCTCATGCTCATAATCAATAATTTATACTCTTTATTTTTATGTCCGGTTGATAACATAAATTCTCCTAATCCTGTTTTACCAGAAAACGTTTTGTTGTTTCCAACACTTCATCAATATTAATACTGCTCATACAATTCAATTCTTCGCATTGTTCTCTACTGCAGTTGCTGCAATCAATAGTTGGTGAAAAGATTTTTTTTCTATTTGTATATGGTCCCCATCGTTTATCCGAGCAGGAAACAATTTTAGGATAAAACCCAATCACATTTTTACCAAGTGCCGCTGCAATGTGAATCGGTCCCGTAGAGTTTGCAATAAGTATTTCTGCTATTTCAATTAATGCAATCATTTCTTTTAACTCGAATACACCAGCTAAATTTTTTGTTTTCTCGTTTACAATAAGTGAATTACAAAGTTCTTCTTCATTACTGCTTCCTGTGATTAGTATCTCAACATCCAATTCGAGTGCCATCTTCACTATTAATTGCTTCATGCTCTTTGAAGGAAGATTGATGGAGCTTCCTCCGCTACCGGGATGAAGAATGATAATTTTTTTCGACAAATCCACTTTTCTCGATATCAACTCGGACTCAATAATCTGTCTACTTTCTTTAGAGGATTGTAGATTAAACTGAACATTGGACTGATTCACATTTTCATTTATTCCGAGAGCCTTAAGCAAACGCACGTTATATTCAAGTTCGTGATATTCGGAAATTTTACGGTGGTCATAAATCTTTTTATTAAACAGTAAAGAATACCACCTATAACCGGTACCGATTCTGTTTTTAATACCAGCTAAAAATAATATGAGTGCAATTCTAAATGTCGGGTAAGCAACAATACATGTGTCAAATTTACTCCTCAGTTTTTTTGTATTGCTGATAATTTCAGGTCGCCCGTTTTTCTCTTCAAGCGTAATTACTTCATCTATACCAGGATTGTTCTGAGCAAGCGGTAATGTATAATTGCGCAGAAGAAATGAAATTTTTGCATCCGGGAAATTTTTCTTTAATATAGAAATAAGCGGTAAAGTTAATACAACATCGCCAATTCTATCGGTTCTTACAATTAATATATTTCTCGGATTATCCATGAGCCATGCACCAATTTATCGTTTTGACACAAATTTATTTTCTTTAATATAATAGCGCCATTGTAAATCTACAGATTTTTTAATCCCTATCCTTCGTGCGTAGACAATCCATTCCGGTTTTAGTTTTGTAGCGTTAATAATAAAAATAGAATCGCCGGTAAGATCGGTGCCGTTATCGTTTCTATCTATATTATATGCATTGCAAAATTTAGCCGGACCACTGCATAAATTCTTAAGCTCTTTTTCATTTGTAGTTATTTTGCCAAAACGGTTTAACGCCATCTTTTCGATTCCATCCACGGGTTCAACTGCACGGATAAGAATTGCTTTCCCATCATTTACATTTCCTGTTACAACATTAGCACAGAAATGCATTCCGTATGTAAAGTAAACATAAAGTTTACCGCCCCCTTCAAACATAACCCGGTTACGTTCTGTTTTACCACTGAATGAATGAGCTGCTTCGTCGATATTTCCATCGTAAGCTTCTACTTCTACTATTCTTCCGGATAAGTGAAGCCCATCATATTTTTTAACGATATACTTGCCAAGAAGTTCTTTTGCAACTGTGTGAACATCGCGCTTATAAAATTTTAGGGGAAGTTTTTTTTGAATGGGAAATTTCATTCGGTTAGACAAGTGTTATGCCCGAATCTTGATCAATCTTATTCTGAATTTCGGCAACTTTCAATACATAGTCATCCGCCTTATCGGGATTTTTCTTAATCAACTCCTTATAAACATTAAGAGCATCTTGAAATTTATTCTGCGAAAGGTAAATTTCTGCAAGAGTTTCAGAAACAATTTTTTCACCCTTAAATTCTTCTATCTCGGTTTTAACCGGTGAATCTTCGTCAGCTTTATAATTTATTTTAGCACCTGTTAATTTTTGAGCAAGAATTTCCAGCTGATCTTCGAGGTTTGGTTCTTCATTTAGATTAACTGGTTCATCAAAATCGATTTTCTTTGTAATGGAAAGTGAATTTCTCTCTTTAATAATACTGCTGATTTTATCCATGTAGAAATCGAGAACACTATCCGACTGAATAATCGCGGCTCCTTTTCTGACTAAAGATCTCGCTTCTATTTCGTTACCGGAATAAGCTTGAGCTAATGCCAGTAAAAAAATAGCGGAAGGATAATCGGGGTAATTCTTTAAACCGCCCTCCAGTATAGAAACGGCTTCTAAAATATTTCCTTGATCGATTATATTTGATGCAACTCTTGCAAACAGAGGTGAATTACTGTTGAACTCGTAGATCAGTTTAATTTTTTCTTCTGTTAAATTCTTTTCTTGTGAATTCACTTAAGTTGACTGCTTCTTTAAAAATGCTTGTCTTAATGATAAAATTGAAACGCTTGCAAATCCAAAAAAGAACATCAGCTGAAACGGAAGAGATGCTAATTCAAAAAAGTAAATAGATGCAAACACGCCGATTAAACAGTAAATAGCCATCAATAACTCTACATAAGTAGATGCCTGGACTTTCATTCCTTTCATATATTTATTTTTTGCAGTATCATCTTTTTTATCAACCACCTTAAATTTTGGTGTTCTTACAAATTCACTTTTACGGCTCATTAATCCTTCAATAACTGCACGTGTATTGTTGATTGCAAGTCCCATAGTTCCGGCCATAAAAAGGGGAAAGAGAGCAATCTTCTTACGCCAGTTAGGGTAAACATCTTTTTGAGAATAAGTATAAAAAATAAATGAACCGATGAATGCAATTATAAATATTGCCATGAAGTTGAAGAAGTTCCAGTATGGTCCGGCATTTTTTATAAATATTAATGGCACATTAAGTATTGCAACAAGAAGAATAAACGGGAACACAATATTATTAGTTAAGTGAAATGTGGAATGAAGTTTTAATTTCAACGGGATATTTGAACGCCAGACAAGCGGAATAATTTTCTTAGCGGTTTCAATATATCCTTTAGTCCATCTAAACTGTTGTGCTTTAAGCGCATTCATCTCTAATGGCAATTCTGCCGGGGTTGTAAAATCTCTAAGGTAAACAAATTTCCATCCTTTTAATTGTGCGCGGTAACTTAGATCGAGGTCTTCAGTAAGTGTATCGGCTTTCCAGTTGCCGGCGTCTTCAATACATTCTTTTCTCCATACTCCGCCGGTACCGTTAAATGTTATAAAGAAACCGGCTTTGTTACGTACAGTCTGCTCAATTACAAAATGTCCGTCGAGAGCAAGAGCTTGAATTCTTGTAAGCAAAGAATAATCTTCGTTCAGGTGTTCCCATCTAGTCTGAACTAATCCGACTTTTCCATCAGTAAAATATTTGAGTGTGTTAATAAGAAAATCACTTTTGGGTATAAAGTCCGCATCAAAAATTGCAATAAATTTTCCCCGTGCAGTTTTAAGTCCTTCTTTAAGAGCGCCGGCTTTATAACCTTCGCGATTGGGACGGCGGATATGTTTGATATCAAAACCCTGTTCCTGTTTTTCTGAAACAATTTTAGAAACCACATCAACAGTTTCATCTGTAGAATCATCAAGTACCTGGATCTCAAGTTTATCTTTCGGATATTCGATTTCACAAACAGCATTAATAAGTCTTTCAACAACATAAAGTTCGTTATACATTGGAAGCTGAATTGTAACAACGTCTTCTTCGTGTTCACTTTTAGAACGAGGATTATTCATTCTATATTTATAGTGAAGATACATCATCACAAAACCATGGCTGCTGAAAAAGAGAAGTACCATCATAGAAAAGATGTAAGCGAAGAGGACTATTTCATCAAAGGCCATTTTAATTCCACAAATTATTATTCATAATTATTCTTTAATTACCAGTTTGAAACAACCCCCAATAAAATATCTTCCGTAATTCTATCAACAGCAGTTTCTATCGCCTTTCTTCTTACAGTAATAACATCAGCGTTATCGTTAACAGGATAATCACCGTAATTAGAAAAATTCCGCTCGAAAATGATTTGACGTTTTATTAAATCCCTGTAAACCGCCTTAACAGTAATTGTAATTCTTCTTGAAGTAATATTTTCTCCAACATTATCCGCACCGGATAAAACAGCAGGTGCGTCTGTAAGTGATATTATGGTTCCTTCAATAATGGAATCGGATTTTAATTTATCGCCGACAGTTAAAGTATTATCATCAATAAATTTTCGAGTAAGTCCATTTGTTAATCTCTCACTCAAATCGAATTCACCCGAACCGCTTCTATCAACAAACAGTGGTATAGAAATAGTTTTAAGATGCGGAGGAACCGATGCGCCGGTAAAAGAATAACTGCACCCGGATAAATTAATCAAGCAAATGCTGATTGACAAAAGCAAAAACACTCTATTAACACTATTCAATTCCATATTCCTTCAGTTTTCTGTACAATGTCCGTTCACTAATATTTAATAGTTTTGCAGCCTTTCTTCTATTGTATTGAGTATTTTTTAGTGCATTTATAATCGCTTGTTTTTCAAGTTCATCAAGAGGAATAACATCGCCCTTAATTTCAGTGGAACCGCTGCGGGAAATTTCCGGTTCGTTTCTTAATGCAATCTGCTTAAGGTCTATTAAATCTTTTTTGATTTCTATTAACGCTCTATAAATCATTTCTCTATCTAGCAGATCGGGAGGGCGGTTTATATGAACAGGTAGATTTCTTAACTCTTCATCCGGTAACGAGGTTGATAGAAGAGGGATAAATGAATCAACATCTAATAAACCGGTTTTACTTAATGCAACTGCAGACTCAATAACATTTTTCAATTCTCTTATATTACCAGGCCAGTCGTAATTTATCAATAATTCGGTTGCATCCCTGGTAAGTTTTGGTTCCGGTATATTATTAGACTGAGAGTAACTTTTTAGAAAATGATTGGAGAGTTCAATTATATCGCCGCGTCTTTTACGCAACGGAGGAATATTTAATGTAACGGCTTTAAGCCGGAAGTAAAGATCGTTACGGAATTTTTTTGTATCAACTTCTTTCTGCAGATCTTTATTTGTAGCTGCAACAATTCTTACATCAACTTTGGTAACAGACTCGCTACCGATTCTCATAAATTCTTTTGTCTCGAGGACACGAAGAAGTTTTACCTGTGTAGTAAGAGCCATCTCGGCAATCTCATCAAGAAAGAGAGTTCCGCCGTCTGCAATTTCAAAATAACCTTTGCGGTCGTCGATAGCACCTGTAAATGAACCTTTCTTATGACCGAACAATTCGCTCTCTAAAAGACTTTCCGGAATTGCACCGCAATTTACACTCACTAATTCATTATCGAATCTCTTACTATAATAATGAAGAGCGCGTGCAAATACTTCTTTACCAACACCGCTTTCACCAGTTATTAAAACGGAAATATCCGACTGAGCTACTTGCATAGTAATATCAATAAGATCGCGTATCTCCTTGGACTTACCGATTATTCCGAATTTTTTCTGAAAGTCTTCGATGCTCATAAATTAATTAAAAATTATCCCTTTAAAAATAAGAAATGTTTTGCTACTAAGAAGAACTTTTGGATGAGAATCGTTTTGCAATATGTTTTTGTTTCATAATAAAATGTTTGTTGACAAATTAAAATTTATTAATAAATTAAAATATTACTACAC
>JBBIHP010000055.1:0-4150 GCA_037446915.1 Ignavibacteria bacterium | reverse complement strand
AGAAATGCACCGGCTTGAATTGTAAAGCTGTAATTAATCGTTTCGGATTTTACTTCGGGAGTAATTTGAACTATTTCTTCATTATCCGGAATATTTCGATCAGCTGATTTGTTATACGGTGAATCTGGGAATTCGTTTTTTAATTTAGTAAGATATGACTCGGCTTTCTTATAATATCCTAACGAGTAGTAATAAGAAAATATTCTGTAAAGGGAAGCATCGGCGTATTTACTCTTTGGATATTTTTCATAAACGATTGAGTATTTCTTTAATGCCTCCTCTCCGTTTGTGGTTAAGACTGCATCAAGAAAAATTACTGATGCGTCATTAGGATTTTTTGATTTCAAATTTTTGAGATAATTAGAAGCCGATTTGAGATCGCCGGAATCAATCTGACGGAGAGCAGTTGTAATATCCGCTTCCTGTGCAGAAACAGAAAAATTAATTATTAAAAGTATTAGGATTGCTAATCGCAAGTTCTTCCCCTGATGGCACACAGATCGAACAGATTAAACAGATAAAAACTGATCTGTTAAAATCAGTCTCATCAGTAAAATCTGTGATGGCACCCAGATCGAACAGATTAAACAGATAAAAACTGATCTGTTAAAATCAGTCTCATCAGTTAAATCTGTGTGCTATTATTTATTGATTTAAACTGATTTTGAAATATCTCTCTTTTTATTTGTGGAGTCTTACCAAAATTCAATAATAACCCTACTTCAATTTCGGTTGCCTTCAAATAATTTAAAACCTGTGCTTGATGTTCTGGAACTAAAGTTTCAGCAGCTTTTAATTCTATAATTACTTTATCATCAACAATTATATCAGCAAAGTATTCACCAACCTTCAAGGTCTTATAAAATACATTGAGCTGTTTTTGCTTTTCGCATTTTAATCCTAATGTTTGCAATTCAATAATCATAGCATTCTCATAAACCTTTTCGAGAAATCCAAATCCTAATGAATTGTAAACATTGTAAAATGCTTTAATAACCTTCTGTGTTATTTCTTGATGTAAATAATGCTCTTCAGATATTTCCATAAATTCCCCCACTAAATGGCACTCAGATCGAACGGATTAAACAGATAAAAACTGATCTGTTAAAATCAGTTCCATCAGTAAAATCTGTGTGCTATTTTTTTATCTTTATTTATTCTGTAAAATCTCCGAACAATGTAGCCGAAGTAGCGCGATGTATTTTTACCTTAACATAATCACCTTCACCTACATTATCAACCCTCGGGAAGACTACGACTTTGTTAGTATCAGTTCTACCGGCAAAGAACAGATCCGACTTTTTACTGTTTCCTTCAACAAGAACAACTTCTTCTGTACCAATTAAAGATTGATTAATCATGTGAGAGATTGACTGCTGAAGTTCAATAATATCATTCAATCGTTTTGATTTTACGTCATCTTCAACATCATCAATCATATTAAATGCTTTTGTTCCTTCGCGCGGAGAATACTTAAACATATATGCGCCGTCGTAGCGGACCTGCTGCATTACATCAAGCGTCATCAAATGATCTTCCATGGTTTCGGTTGGGAATCCTGAAATTATATCTGTAGAGAAACTAACACCGGGAATAATTTTTCGTGCTTTATCTATAAGATTAAGATAATGCTCGATTGTATATGTTCGGTTCATCAAATGTAAAATTCTGTTAGAACCTGATTGAACCGGAAGGTGAATATAGTTACAAATATTTTGATGCTCTGCAATAGTATATAATAGTTTGTCAGATAAATCTTGCGGGTGTGATGTTGTAAACCGAACACGAATAGAACAGTCCACCACGGCACATGCTGCAAGCAAATCTGCAAAATCTTTACTGTTATCGTTATATGAGTTTACATTCTGACCGAGTAAGGTGATTTCCTTGAATCCTCTTGAAGAGAGCTGCTTAACCTCATCAACAATTGAGTGAAGTGCGCGGCTCCGTTCTCTTCCCCTTGTAAACGGAACAACACAAAATGTACAGAACTTATCGCATCCTCTCATTACAGAAATCCATGCGCTTAAACCATCTTCGCGGTATGGAGCTATATCATCGTAGGTTTCTGTGCGCGATAGTTTAACACCAATTCCTTTTTCACCGCCGAATGCAATATCGAGGTATTCGGGCAAGCGACGGTATTCATCGGGACCCACAACAACATCAACAATTTTCTTCTCTTCAATTAGAGTTTTACGCAATCTTTCAGCCATACAACCAAGAATTCCAATAACTGTTCCGGGCTTTGTATTTTTAATTCGCTTAAGGTGATCGAGCCGATTATAAATTTTTTGCTCTGCATTATCTCTAACACTGCATGTGTTTAGAAGAATTACATCAGCGCCATCAATTTCTTTACTGATACTGTAACCGTTATTATGCAAAATACCCTGAACTAATTCAGTATCTGCAAGGTTCATCTGACAACCGTATGTTTCAATGTATATTTTGTTTTTCATACATCTTATATTTTTCTTAATAGCACACAGATCGAACAGATAAAAACTGATCAGTTAAAATCAGTTCCATCAGTTAAATCTGTGTGCCATTACTTTTTAAAGATTTGTTATAAAATAAAGAACAAGATTAATTACAATTAGAAATACTATAAAATAGATAACCGCAACCAATCGACGTTTATTCCTCTCGTATCGTTTAATATCAAAGTCTATCATAATTACTCAAAGTTGGGGTGAAAAGATAGGAAGGATGAATATCATGCACAAGCAGATCAAATCCAATAGCACATAGTTCGAATGGATTTTTTATCAGATTTTAATCAGCTAAATCAGTGTGCCATAAAGAGGATAGCCCACAGATCGAACGGATTAAACTGATAAGAACAGATATTTAATTCAGCAATTGAATTTAATCAGTTTTGATCTGCTTGATCTGTTAAATCAGTGTGCCATTAGGCGGATAGCACACAGATCGAACGGATTAAACTGATGAGAACAGATTTAAGAATAGTTGTTACGTTAAAAAGATTCTTTAAATTCTTTTAAAATAATATTGACAAGGAAAGTATGATTAATTATTTTTGGCAACAGTTGGTAACGAAATACGAAAGAAATATTGCGAATTTTGGTTGTTTTGAAAGCATTACAAAAAAGAAAATGATTGACAAAGTCATATTCCTTTATTTATTTTAAAGTAAAGCTATATATTATTTTTATAACTTATTGAAAAATATGCACTTAACTTTTTCAAAATATCAATTAACAAATAATTCATTCAACAACCTTTTAAAAAAGGAGGTACATGAGCATGACAGAACTCTTACCAACTTAAGGACTAAAGAGTTTAGAAGTGTGTGTGTAACAAATCTTTTTTTTATTTATTAACTAATTAGGAGATTCAAATGAATTTCAAAAACCTTTTCAAGCTTAGCATGTTAACGTTAGTGTTAACGTTAGTGTTAAGTTCGATGACGTTTGCTCAAAGCACAATTTATGTATTCAATGGTGCGGGCGGAGTCGACACGAAGACGGGTTTAAACAATAATCCATCTGACCCAACAAATGGTCCGGTTGCAACTATAACGCGTGCAATTGAATTAGCTGTTGATGGAAGTACTATTTCAATAGCATATACTGGAGTACCATATTCGGAACCTGGAGCTCCAGGTGGTGTCGCTTTAATTAACAAATCGGTTACTTTTGTAGTTACTGGAGCAGGTTCCAACAGACTGGATATATCTGCAATAGTGACAATGAATGGTGCTAATAAAACTGCGACTTTTGACGGCCCATTTACATTTTCAAATCAATTGAATTTGCAAGCGGGTTCAGTTGCTGGTGGTTCCAACATAACGATTGGTGCCGCAGCTTTAATTCGCAGACAAGTTTCAACGGCATTATTAACAGCACCTCCTACATTTGCTGGATCTGTAGATTTAAGATATGATGCTATAATGACGATAGGTAATGAATTTCCAACCGCCACTACTTCTGCTAGAGATTTAAATATTACTGCTGGAACTCTTACCTTAAATCGTTCTGTATCTATCAACAGAAAATTAACCGTAACAGGAAATTTAAGTCTTGGCGCTAATGATTTAACTTTGAATGGAAGTGCCGCAACAACACATGTTGTTGATGGACAAATTACATCTTCTACCGGACGTTTGATTACAAACTATTCAACA
>JBBIHP010000054.1:0-19000 GCA_037446915.1 Ignavibacteria bacterium | reverse complement strand
TTTAGATCAGAACTATCCCAATCCATTCAATCCGGAAACGGTTATTAGTTTCAGTTTACCAAAATCCAGTAATGTTCAAATAAAAATTTATGATGTGCTTGGTAACGAAATTAGAACGCTGATAGATGAAACAAGAATAGCCGGCAAGCATAACATTTACTGGAACTCAACGGATAACAATGGTAAGAGAGTATCGAGCGGCGTTTACTTCTATACAATTTCTGCAGATAACTTTACTCAAACCAAGAAGATGGTCTTAATGAAGTAATTATTATTATTTCCCCTCCTTGAATAAGGAGGGGGAATCAAAGGGGGAGGTCATAAGATTTCATTTTCAATTTTCCTCAAAATTTTATCTGTATCAAATAAAACTTCTACATTCCTGAAGCGAATTACTCTGAATCCGAGCATCTCAAAGTATTGGGTCCTTTCCTTATCATATATTTTTTGGTCTTCCTCAAAATGATGTTCACCATCAAGCTCAATAATAATTCTTTCTTCATAGCAATAAAAATCTACAATATAATTGCCAATGCTATGCTGACGGGTAAATTTTCTTCCTTTTAGTTGCTTGTTTTTTAGAAAGAGCCAAAGTCTTTTTTCTGCATCTGTTGCATTATTTCTTAGTTTTTTACGTAGGTTTTTCAGGTAAGATTTATTGTGAATTTTTGTCATTTAATTTTCTTGACCACCCCCTATGTCCCCCTCCTTAAATAAGGAGGGGGATATATAAATAACCACATAGATTTCATTGATAATAGATTGTTTTATTATTTATTTAACCGAAATAGATTCTTTCAAAAACAATTTCTGCAATTCTTTTTTCTTTCTATTCTTCCAAGCTCCTTTATGATAAGCATAACCAGCAATTAACGGCATTGCTAATGTTGCCTCGGAATAAACCATCTGCTCATAAGTAGTTTCAACTTTACCCCACGAGCTTGCTTCTTTAAGAGTAGAGCTTGAAAGTGCACCATCGCGAACGTCTGCAACAGTAACCTGAATAGCATATTTATGCATTGGTGCATCTTCCTGTAGAATATCTGCCGCAACAACAATATCCTGTGTAAAGTTTTTAGGAACACCGCCGCCAATCATAAAGATTCCGGTCTCTTTATTGTTTAGTTTTATTTGTGTTAACTCATAAAAATCTTTTCCAGAATCGAACGAAAGATGTTTTTCTGGATTATTATGCTGGTGCATCACAATTCCAAATCCGGCTGAGCAATCAGAGAATGCCGGAACAAATATCGGAACATTATTTTTGTAAGCTGCCCAGATTACACTGTCCTCAACTTTTGGTCCGCCGTTATCTTCAAGGTATTTTCCAAAATGCCATAAAAGTTCACGAGATGAATAAGGACGCGGTTCAAGCGAATCGAAAATTTTAGCAGTTGTATCGTCGCAAATACGCAGTTCGTCTTCGTCAATAAATGTATCGTAAATACGATCGATGTGGAGATCGCGCATCAGATTATCATCAACAAAAGGTGAGCCGATATAATGTTTGAATCCGAGTGCTTCAAAGAAATCCTGATCGACCATAATTGCACCGGTTGATACGATCGCATCAATCATATTATTGTTAATCATATCGGAAACAACGCGTTTCAATCCGGCACTGAATAGACTTCCTGCTAAAGTAAGTATAACCGCACACTCTTTATCTTCGAGCATCTTTACGTAAATGTTTGCTGCGCGGTTCAAATCCCTTGCAGAAAACGCCATGCTTTCCATTGAATCTACAAGCTTAATTACATTATGTTCTTTGATGTCTATGTGTTTAATTACATCTTTTAAGAAATCTTTCTTTGTTGCCATCGTTTATTCCTTTTTCTTGTTTTCCAAAATTTTATTTGCAAATATACATTAAAATCAATTGAGAATTGAGAATGCAGAATGTAGAATCAATAAAATGAATTAGAAAAAATATTTTGCCAGTTTTAAAATTCCTTGTTTCCATGGAACGCGGTGACTTATTCCTGATTGATTTTTAAACGATTCAAGATTTTCAAGATACCACTTGAAATTTCTAATCAATGCATCTTTATTAGAATACTTTGGAATAAATCCGAGTCTCTTTTCAGCTTTTTCGATCGATACAAATGAATCTTTAGAAGCTGTTTCGTAAACCCATTTGTAAAGTGGCGATAATTTCAATGCTTCTAAAAATTTTAACGTCCAAATAACCGGTTTTTCAGGAAGTGAAATTATTTTTTTACCAAATCCGGCATAATCCAATACCGATTGATAATCTTCCTTCATGGTAGTAAATTCTTTTGCACCGATGTTGAATGTATCGTTCACAGTTTCATCGGCTAGATTAATTGTTAATTCTATTGCAGCACACAAATCTTCAACATCCAGCAATTGATAACGGTTATCGCCTTTACCTATCATCGGAAAATTTCTACCATCTTTAGCCCAATCATATAATAAGGCAAAGACACCAAGCCGTTCCGGTCCTATAAAAGATTTTGGGCGGAGAATCGGGACACACATTCCTTTCTTTCTATACTCGAGACAAATATTTTCTGCTTCAATTTTTGCGTTACCGTAAGGACCTACACCATCAAGTTTGTCTATTTCATAAATCGGGTGATGATCTGGGATTCCATAAACAGCTGTAGATGAGATATGGATAAATCTTTTAACTCGGTTTAAGAAAGCTTCATGAATTAGTAAACGTGTTCCTTCAATATCTGTAGAACGAATCTCTTCCGGCTTATAAAGAGGCAGTGCCGCTGCCGAATGAATGACCAGGTCAGTTTCTTTCATCAATTGACTTACTATTAGTCCATTTCTTATATCGCCCTTAACTACCTTAACTTTAGCATTAACATCAGGATAATTAAAATCGGCAATATCCAGCGAAGTAACCTGAAAACCCTTATTTAATAAATATCGGATAAGGTTAATTCCTAAAAATCCAGCTCCACCAGTTACTAAAATTCTCATTTTATTCGTTTTTTTAGTTTTTTTGAGACTTCCTGATTTAAGAAAATAATTACAGACCTAAGTTATTAAAAAATCATCATTTTCTTGACATTCTTGCCATATAAAAATATATTTGAAACCTTTGAAAAATAGAATTTCGTATTTGGAGGATGTTTTGAAGCAAGAAAGAATAACAAGATCAATTAAAACTGAAGATGCTAACCATAAATGGTTTTTAGTTGATGCAAAAGACCAGGTTTTAGGAAGATTAGCTGCAAAAGTTGCAAGAATTATAAGAGGTAAGAACAAAGCGATTTTTACGCCTCACACAGATACCGGCGACTTTGTAGTTATAATCAATGCAGAAAAAGTTAGACTTACAGGAAAGAGAGAAACACTTAAGACTTATACTCACCACTCAATGTATCCGGGTGGATTAAAAGTAAGAAGTTTATCCGAAGTAATGGCAAAGAAACCGGAGTTTGTAATTGAAAATGCTGTTAAAGGAATGCTTCCCAAAACACGGCTTGGTAAAAAGTTAATAAAGAAACTAAAAGTATATTCAGGTGAATCTCATCCACACACGGCACAGAAGCCTGAAACAATAAGTTTATAATGGAGTGATTTAATGGTAGATAAAATTTTTGTCGGAAGAAGAAAAAACGCAGTTGCCAGAGTCTATTTAAGAAGCGGTTCTGGTAAGGTTGTTATTAATGATAAAGAAGTGGAAAAATATTTTCCGCTCAAAGAGCATAGAGATAACATTCAGCTTCCGTTTATTGCTACAGAAACCGTTGGCAAATACGATGTTTTTGCTAATACTAACGGTGGTGGTATTTCAGGTCAATCCGATGCCATCCGTTTAGGAATTTCAAGAGCATTAGAAGAGATTAATCCGGAATTCCGTTCTTCACTTAAATCGGAAGGATTGTTAAAAAGAGATCCGAGAATGGTTGAAAGAAAGAAATACGGACAGAAGAAAGCAAGAAAGAGATTCCAATTCTCTAAGAGATAATTTAGAACTAATTTATTTATTAACCAGACATACTCTTGGATTTGTCACCGTGTCCGGCTAATGCCGGATGAAAGACAAAGATGATAAGAGTAGAAGAAAAACGGAGAAAATATGTCTAAGGTACAACTCACCGAATTAATTGAATCGGGTGCACATTTCGGGCACCTAACTCGTCGTTGGAATCCTAAAATGAAGCCATACATCTTCATGGAAAAGAACGGGATTCATATAATCGATTTGAAAAAGACACAGCAATCAATTGAAGCTGCTGCGCAATCAATGACTGAAATTGTTTCAACCGGTAAAAGAATTCTTTTTGTAGGTACAAAGAAACAAGCAAAAAGTACAATTGCAGCAGAGGCAAGAAGATCGGATAGTAACTGGGTAAGCGAACGCTGGCTTGGAGGTATGCTAACCAATTTTTCTACAATCCGTAAAAGCATCAAACGTCTTCAGAATATCGAAAAGATGGAAAGCGATGGAACATTCGAAAAAATAACAAAGAAAGAACGCCTCTTTTTAACACGCGAAAAAGATAAACTAAGAAAAGTTCTTGATGGCGTTGAAACAATGTCTAAAGTACCGGGAGCTTTATTTATTGTAGATATTAAAAAAGAATCGATTGCTGTTAAAGAAGCATTGCGGCTTAACATACCGATATTTGCAATTGTTGATACTAATTGCGATCCTGACCTGATTGATTATATAATTCCGGCAAATGACGATGCTTCGAGAGCAATTGAAATTATTACTAAAGTAATTGCCGATGCAGTTATTGAAGGAAATGCTAAATCGAAAGAATTAAGAGCACAGGAATCTGCTGATAAAGAAAGAGAGAGGAAGTCTACAGAAGAAGAGTTTGCTGATCCCGAGAAAAAAGATTCTAAAGGTAAAGTTCGCAGAGTCCGTCTTGAAAATAAAGATGATAAAAAGGGTAGACCAAGAACTGATAGAAGAGACAGACCGAACACAAGACCTGAAAGAAAATCTGATGAAAAGAATGAAGTAAAGTCTGAACCAAAACAGGAATCAAAAGAAGAATCCAGTAACTAAGAATTTTGAAATAAAGGAAAAATAAAAAATGTCTGTAAGTGCAAATCAAGTAAAAGAATTAAGAGAGAAGACCGGAGCCGGAATGATGGATTGCAAAAAAGCGCTTGAAGAATCCGGTGGCGATTTTGAAAAGGCGATTGAAATCCTTAGAAAAAAAGGAGCATCAGTTGCCGCTAAAAGAGCTGAAAAAAGTGCTAATGAAGGACTTGTATTAACTAATGTTTTTAATAATGGTAAGTCGGCTGCAATATTAGAAGTTAATTGCGAAACTGATTTCGTTGCAAGAAGCGAGGACTTTGTAAACTTTTCGAATTTTGTTATGGAATTAATTCTAACCAAGAAACCGAAAGATGTTGCCGAACTGATGGAATTATCGAAAGACGGTAAGAAAGTTTCTGATGAATTAAATGCAATTATCGGAAAGATTGGCGAAAAAATTGAAGTTTCCAGATTCTCTCTGGATAATGCCGAGAACGGTTTACTGGTTGATTATGTTCATCATGGTTCAAAACTTGGCGTGGTTATTAAGGTCGATAATCTACCTGCTGATAAATCGGAAGAGTTCCACCCGATTTTAAAAGATATTGCAATGCAGATTGCAGCAATGAGACCATTAACAATTTACCGCGATGAAGTTGATAAAACCTTGATTGAAAAAGAAGTTGAGATTTACAAAGAGTTGGCGCGCAAAGAAGGTAAACCGGAACAGGTGCTTGAAAAAATTGCAACCGGAAAACTTAATAAGTTCTTCGAAGAAAATTGTCTTTTTGAACAGGCATTCATTAAAGACAACACTAAGAAGGTTAGTGATCTGATAGCTGAATTCAATAAAAAGAATTCAACAGATTCCAAGCTGGTACTATTCCGAAGATATCACATCAGTGATGAAAATAAATGATTCCTTGAAAGGTCTTATTTTACAATAAGGCCTTTTTTTTTATATTGGAAACCAATTATGGCACAAATTCTAAAGTATAAACGAATACTGCTGAAGTTAAGCGGCGAATCTTTAATGGGTGATAAATCATTTGGAATCGATCCGAAAGTTTTAGAATATTTTGCAAAGGAAATTAAAAAAGTTCATGACCTCGGTGTTCAAATTGGAATTGTAATCGGTGGCGGCAACATTTACCGCGGTTTAAATGCACAGGATCAAGGGATTGATAGAGTTACAGGCGATCAGATGGGAATGCTTGCTACTATCATCAATTCACTTGCACTTCAGAACACACTGGAAAACAACGGTATTTATACAAGGTTAATGTCTGCAATTAAAATGGAAGAGATTGCAGAACCGTACATAAGAAGAAGAGCAATAAGGCATCTTGAAAAAGAGCGCGTTGTAATTTTTGGAGCCGGTACCGGGCATCCCTATTTCAGTACTGATACCGCCGCTTCGTTAAGAGCTGTTGAAATAGAAGCTGATGCAATATTCAAAGGAACAAGAGTTGATGGAGTTTTTGATTCAGATCCGGAAAAGAATCCCGCTGCTAATAGATTTGATGAGATAACTTATATGGATGTTCTAAAGAAAAATTTAAGAGTAATGGATTTAACAGCAATCAGTTTGTGCCAGGAAAATAATCTGCCGATAATTGTATTCAATATGGATCAACCGGATAACCTGCTTAAATTGGTAACCGGTAAAAGTGTTGGCACAACCGTTAGCAATTTTGAAATCAGTAAATAAAATATGAGGCTTATATGATCAATAATCCTGTTATTAAAGATGCGCGTCAGAGGATGGATAAAACCATAGAAGCATTCAGAATCGAAATTACGAAGATAAGAACCGGTAAAGCTACTACTGCTTTATTAGATGGAATTAGAGTTGACTACTATGGTACACCCAGCCCTCTAAATCAGGTGGGAAGTGTCTCGGTACTTGATGTTCATACAATTTCGATTACACCCTGGGATAAAACTATGGTTCCTATTATTGATAAAGCAATTCTCTCTGCGGATCTGGGATTAAATCCGATTAGCGATGGAACAAACCTTAAAGTTCCTATTCCACCCCTTACAGAAGAGAGAAGAAAAGAACTTGTTAAACTTGTAAAAAAGTTCGGTGAAGAATCTAAAGTTGCTTTAAGGAATGTCCGCCGGGATGCTAATGACCACCTTAAAAAAATGGAAAAAGAGAAAAAACTTACGGAAGACGAATTAAAAGAAGCTGAAAAAGAGACACAAAAATTAACCGATGAACATATTGGAAAGATTGATGAATTAATAAAGCATAAAGAAAAAGAAATTATGGAAGTATAAGAACACGTAATAATTTATTCTTATCATTTAGCATAGCAAAATTAATCCCGGCTTTAGCCGGGATTTTTTTGTAAAGAATATTTCTTTTTAAAATAAAACTATATAAATTCCACTCAGGAAAAATTTTATTTCATGGGAGGTGAAATGAAATTCTTTTCTCAAAAAATTCATCAATCAGATTTTTTTATTCCAAATTCTTCAATACCGATTTCTATCCAAAAACATAAAAAATTTCTGGTCTTAACATTTTACTTGTCGTTTTAATGGGGTGGAAATATGAAAAATTATTTTCTAATGGTTGTTAAAATATTGTTATTTTTTTCTTACTCACTTAATTCTCAAAATTTAGGTTCGTTGAAAAGTAAAATAGACTGGTTGACGCCTATATTAATCTCTGATACTGCTTTAACACAAGATGCTTCTCCTGTTATGAGCGTTATAAACTCTCATTATATTATTATCCCTTATATACAAAGTCCTTTTGGTCCACGGGATAACAGAAATAAAAATGTATATATTAAAGAATTGAAAAATGGTGCTCTATCCGATTCACTAAATCTGACAAAAAATATTTATAGTTCAAACTGGCCAATTATTAAAACTGATAGAAATGGAATTACTCATTTAATTTGGGGTTATGCACTTGTTGATCCAAATTCAATTCGACAAATAATATCTACTGATGTTTTTTATTCATACTATAAGGATAAAATTTGGTCTGTCCCAATTAGTATTTTCCATAAAGAAACAATAAATGGCACTAATTCATATGCAAGTCCTGGTAAGCTAAGGTTAGATTCTAATAATAGGGTGCATATATTATGGCCAGCTATTGAAAGTACAGGGCTTCATATTTATCATAAAATTGAAGAAAATTGTTTATGGAGCGAGATAGAAGAACTCCCTTTCATTAGTGCAGATTATGATTATATATTTGATAAAAATGATAGACTTCACATGGTCTATTTAAGACCCGTTATTGGACCAGGATCGGATGTAAACAGTGTTTTTTACAGATATTCAGACGATTATGGAAAAAAATGGTCAGACTCAGTTTTAGTACATAGATCTTTTTCTCTGAGAGCTTTAAATGTTCAAATCCTATTAGATAAAAAAAATTCTATTCATATTTTATAGTCAAAGCATTTATCTGGAAGTGAGTTTGCCTCTGAAACGGTATATCATTCCAGTTCGTCAGATGGAAAAACATGGGCATCACCAAATTCAATTTTACAGGCTGTTGAGGATGGAATATTATATTTTAATGCTGCAATTGATGGGAATGATAAAATTCATTTATTCTATGATCAGTGGGCAAGTCTATTTACACCACCTGTAAAAATTTGTTATACATACTGGGATGGAATAAATTGGTCAATTCCTTCTGATGAGTTTAATAATTCTCAAATGCCCCGGATAGAGATAGATAGTCTCAATTATCTGCACCTAATATTTGCTTCTCAAATTGGAGGGTATCAATATTACACAAGAACATCTAATCCTTTAATTACAACCGTTGATGAAAAAAAAAATAGTCTGCCAGATAAATATAAAATGTATCAAAATTTTCCGAATCCGTTTAATCCATCTACAGTAATTAATTACCGGATAAAAGTTGGAAGTCATGTAACCTTGAAAGTTTATGATCTGTTTGGAAGAGAAGTAGCTACTTTAGTGGATGGATATCAAGATGCCGGCGAGTATAAGACACAATTTTCAATTCTCAATTCTCAATTAAGTTCAGGGATCTATTTTTATAAGATCAAAGCTGGAAACTTTATCGAGACAAAAAAAATGGTTTTTTTAAAGTAATTCGGAATTTTACTTAATTATAAGTTTTTATTTAGGCCCCTTGAAGTCGGGGCTTTTTTGTTATAGGTAAACTACCTATTTTACAATTACTAAAAATCACATTTATCATATCGAACTAAAATTAATTACAATTCAAAAGAGGCAAAACAATGGCATTTAATCGTGATGAAGCATTAAAGTATCATAGTGAAGGTAGAAAAGGGAAGATTGAGGTAATTCCTACCAAACCATGTTATACGGCTCGTGAATTATCATTGGCCTACACACCGGGAGTTGCTGAACCGTGTAGAGAAATTGAAAAGAACGATGACGATGTTTACAAGTATACTGCTAAAGGAAATCTTGTTGCGGTTGTTTCGAATGGAACTGCTGTTCTTGGATTGGGTGATATCGGTCCCCATGCCGGTAAACCTGTTATGGAAGGTAAGGGAGTTCTATTTAAGAGATTTGCAGATATTGATGTTTTCGACATCGAGTTGAAAACACACGATTCAAAAGAGGTAATACGTGCAGTTGAATTATTAGAACCGACATTTGGCGGAATTAACCTTGAAGACATTAAAGCACCTGAGTGTTTTGAAATCGAAGAGGAATTAATCCGAACGATGAACATTCCTGTATTTCATGATGACCAGCATGGAACAGCAATAATATCATGTGCAGCATTAATAAATGCTGCTGAAATTGCTGGTAAGAAATTAGATAAAATGCGTCTTGTTATTTCCGGTGCTGGTGCATCTGCTGTAGCTTGTTGCAAAATGTATATTGCAGCCGGTGTTAAAGTTGAAAACATTTCTATGTTCGATACAAAAGGGCACATTAATAAAAAGCGAACAGACTTAAACAAATATAAAGCGATATTTGCACAGGATGTTGAATACAAAGATTTAACTGATGCGATGAAAGGTGCAGATGTATTTGTCGGTCTATCCAAAGGTAATGTTGTATCCCAGGAAATGGTTAAAGGTATGGCAAAAAATCCAATTGTATTTGCTATGGCTAATCCTGATCCGGAAATTTCTTATGAAGATGGTATTGCAGCAAGAAAAGATATTATTATGGCTACCGGTAGAAGTGATTATCCGAACCAGGTTAATAATGTTCTAGGATTTCCGTTTATATTCCGCGGCGCGCTTGATGTAAGAGCAAGTAAGATTAATGAAGAAATGAAAATGGCGGCAACAAAAGCATTAGCTCAGCTTGCTAAAGAGAAAGTACCCGAAGTTGTAATAAATGCATATGGTGGAAAAGAATTTTCCTTCGGTCCGGAATACATTATTCCCAAACCATTCGATCCAAGAGTTTTATGGTATGTAGCACCCGCAGTAGCAAAAGCTGCCATGGATACTGGTGTTGCAAAAAATCCTATTACCGATTGGAATAAGTACAAAGAAGAATTACAAGAGCGACTAGGATTTTCAACAGAAATAATGAGAGTTATGGTTCATAAAGCTCAAAAAAGTCCTCGTAGAATTGTCTATCCTGAAGGTATGGAAGAAAAGATTATAAGAGCGGCTAATTCTGTCCAGGATGAAAATATCGGGCGACCAATATTACTTGGTAATGAAGAGGCAATCAAAAATAAAATAACTGAACTTGGTTACGATGTAAAGAATTTCGATATCAAAGATCCAGCCACATGCACGAACTGTGAAAAGTACGCACAGGAGTTTTACAAATTGCGTCAGCGTAAAGGTATTACTCTTAGAGATGCAAGATCATTAATGAAAGAACCAAACTATTACGCATCCATGATGGTTAAACTTGGTGATGCAGATGCATTGATAGGCGGATTAACTTATCATTATCCTCAAACTATTCGACCGGCTCTTCAATGTATTGGAGTTAAAGAGGGATTAACTACAGTATCTGGTATGTATATAGTTGTAGTTAAGAATAAAATTTTCTTCTTTGCAGATACTACTGTAAACATCGATCCCACAGCAGAACAACTTGCTGAGATTGCAATAAGTACCGCTGAAACTGTCAAATCATTCGATATTGTTCCCAAAATTGCAATGCTATCATTTAGTAATTTTGGTAGCGCACCTTATCCACAATCTGAAAAGGTTGCAAAAGCAGTTAAATTAGTTAAAGAAAAACGTCCCGACCTTATGATAGACGGAGAAATGCAAGCCGATACTGCAGTTGTTCCGGAACGTCTTGAAGTAGAATTTCCTTTCTCTACGCTTAAAGGAAGTGCCAACGTTTTAATTTTCCCAAATCTTGAAGCCGGAAATATTGCATACAAATTATTCCAGAGATTAACAGATGCAACTGTAATTGGCCCGATTCTCACAGGAATGAAAAAACCTGTCCACGTTATTCAACGCGGCGATACTGTTGGCGATATTTTCAACATGACTGCAATTGCAGTTGTTGAAGCAGAAAAAGGTAAAAAATAATTTTCGGGTTGATGTGGATTTACCATTAAAAAGCGCCTTAATTAGGCGCTTTTTTTTTATTTTTAAGAAATAATTTTCATCTACTTATTTAATTTTTTGTGCTAAGAAATATTTTATATATAAGCGCAAGTGTGATAATATTTTTTGTCGGCCTTGTTCTTTATGGATTAATACTAAATTCCGGGGAAATACCATTATCAAAAGCACTTAAAGAAAAAAATATTTCTAAAATTGAAAATTTGAGAATTGTTGTGGATAGAAGCAGCTATCGCCTTGAGATTTATTCCGGTAGCGTTTTTATAAAATCTTATAAAACTGTCTTCGGTAAAAATCCCGGTAAAATTAAATCTTCTGCAAATGATCTTGTTACACCGATAGGTGAATACACTATCTGTGCGATTGATAACAGTAATAAGTATCACAAATTTTTACAACTTAGTTACCCGAATGAAAAGGATGCTGCCGAAGCATTGAAAAGAGGTTATATCGACCAAAATGAATTTGAAGTGATTTTTAACTCTATTGAAAAAAATCAATGTCCGCCAAATTCTACAAAGCTCGGGGCTAATATTGGAATCCATGGTATTGGAGATTATGATATTATATTTAGAAACCTACCCTTTACTTTTAACTGGACAAACGGTTCGATAGCAATAAGTAATAAGAGTATTGATGAGCTTTCTTCAATTGTAAAAATTGGAACACCTGTAAAAATAACTTATTGAATTATATGAGCATAAATTGAGAAAAATATTATTCAACATACTTTTTACGTTTAGTTTTTTATTTTCTCAAACGGTTTCTCAGGTTGAATTAAAATCAATTGAGTTCACCGGCAATAATTCAATCTCCAGTTCAGAATTAAGCTCGGTTATAATATCTAAAGAATCTCCGGGAAAATTTTCACAATTCCTTTATAGTTTTTCGAGTTTTGGAAATCCTCCTAATTATTTCGATTCACTTTTAATCCCGCTTGATCTTCAGGCAATACAATCTCTTTATATAACAAGAGGATTTTTTAAGGTAAAGGTCGGTTACAGTTATAAATTTGATGAGAAAGGTGCTTACTTAAAATTTATTATCAATGAATCGACACCTGTAAAATTCAGGTCGTTTGTTTTAACAGGATTGGAAAATAAAATTCCGGGTGAGTTCCTTGATGTAATAAACGATTATGTTAAAGTGGATACCGGATTGGTATACTCCGATGCCTTATTAGAAGACCGCAAGAATTATACACTTTCATATTTACGCGATCACGGGTTTATGTTAGCTACGCATGATCAACCTACATTGATAATAGATACACTTATGAACCGGGCTGATGTAAGAATTAATTTCAACCCTGGTAAACGATATATAATAAGCGATATTTTAACCGCGCGCACCGGTATAGGAATGTACTTTGTTGAAGACCAATTACTAAAAGATATTGTTGGAATAAAACCCGGTATGTATTACAGTCATTACGATATTCAACGTGGACAGGTAAGATTATACCGTACAGAACTTTTTAATTCTGCAATAATTAACGCTATTATTTCTGATACAGCTGGAAATAAAGTTCCTCTTAATATAAGTGCTGATATAGGAATGCTCCATGAATTATCACCTGAAATAATTATTAATAACGAGGATAACACATTTAATCTTGGTTTGGGATTAAGTTTTGTAAAAAAGAATTTTTTAGGTGATGCAAGAAAACTTACAATTAGTACTTCAGCCGCTGCACAAAACATTTCAGAATTTATTAAGCAACCCGCATTTAACGACTCAACCGTTTTTGGATATACAGATTCAAGATTAAGTATTGAGCAGCCATTCCTTTTTGGCCGCCCGATCAATACAAAAATTGAAACTTACTTTACTCTTCAGAAAAGAAGAAATGAATATAACTCAACTTTGTATGGTGCTAAACTAAGTTTCGATATCGAATTAGCTCAGTTTACTTATCTTAATGCGCTTTCTACATATTTCAATGTTGAGCGGTCGGAATATAAATACAAGAGAAATTATTTGATTGATTTACTAAGCCGATTTTATCAAAGAATTCCGGATAATCAATTCAGCCAGAAAGAGACAGATTCATTGGCAACTAATTATGTGGATGAAGAATTAGGCGGACAATTATTTTCCAGAAGTACAAACACACTTTTAGGAATTATTATGGGTGCCAATAAGACCGATGATATTTTCTTTCCAACATCCGGTTATTCTCTTTCGTTACTAATTGAAGAATCTAATTCAATTCCATATTTAATAAGTAGCGTATTAGGTGGTTCATTTAACCGTCCACTCTATTTTAAACTGCTTGGTACCGGTTCATTCTTTTTACCTTTCTACACTTCAAAAGAAAATTCTTTTGGTATTAAGATTAAAGCCGGACAGATTTTTAATTACCACGGTGATAAATCCGATATATCGCTTAACCAAAGATTTTATGCTGGAGGGAGTAACTCGGTGCGTGGTTGGAGCACAAGACAACTTGTTCCTATTGAACCATTATTGAGTTTAGAAAATCCTACTCAAGAGGATCTAGAAGCTGTATTGGCAAAGGGTGCCGCAACAGGTGGATTCTTTTTATTAGAAGGATCAATTGAATCAAGGAACAGATTGTTCGGAAAATTTGGCTCTGCCTTTTTTATCGATTATGGTAATACATGGAATAGTGTTAAAGAATTTCGACTGAATCAGATTGCTGTCGCGGGTGGATTCGGTCTACGATATTATTCCGATTTTGCTCCGATTCGACTCGATTTTGGTATTAAACTATACGACCCTTCCGACAAAAGAAATATTTCATCCAAAAAATTCTTGAAAGAATTAGTGCAGTTTCATATCGGTATAGGTGAAGCATTCTAATTTTCCTCGCTTTTAATTGTTTTTTGTAATTTTCTCGCGTTGTTTAGAAGTTCGGTTTTAAGTAAATTTGCAGTCACTTTTTATTGGAGAATAAATGATTTCCAGCATGACCGGTTACGGTAAAGGATATGCTCAGGAAAAAGATCTTGCGGTTGAAGCAGAAATTAAAAGTCTTAACAACCGTTATCTCGATCTCTCCCTACGATTGCCTAAATTTTTAGCTGCTAAAGAATTTGAGTTAAGGGAAAAAGTAAAGAACAGAATTAAACGCGGTAAAATTTATCTTTCAGTTTCTGTTCGGCGCGGTGAATTAGAAGAAAAATTTAATGAAGTTGATTTTGCCTCTGTTAAGCATGCTCTTAAAATTCTAAAGGATATTCGTAAAGCATCCGGACTGAAGAATAAAATATCCTTTAGCGATTTGATGTTGTTTCAAAATATGTTCTTTAAGGAAGATGATGAACAAGCCGGTACCGAAATGATTCTAGTAGAGAAAGCAATCGATTCAGCTATTGATGAGATGAATAAAATGCGTGAAGCTGAAGGAAGAGAGTTAGAAAAGGATATTCGAAATCGAATCGGTCATATCGACCAGGTTATTGCTAATATAGAAAAAGTAAAAGAAGAAAGTCTTAAGACTTATTTTGAAAGATTTAAAGAGAAGGCAAAACAATTAACAAAAGATATTGTTGATAATGATCAACGATTATTTACTGAGCTTGCAATTTTATCTGAAAGATATGACGTAACAGAAGAATGTGTCAGGTTGAAAAGCCATATTAAAATGTTTATTGATACACTTGAAAAATCTGATGATGCCGGACGGCGGCTAAATTTTATTTTACAGGAAATGAACAGAGAAGCAAATACAATTAACAGTAAAGCAATTGCTTCGGATATTTCGCATGCGGGTATTTATATTAAAGAAGAAATTGAAAAAATCCGCGAACAAATTCAAAATATTGAGTAGATGGTGGGTAATAAAGCTAAACTATTTGTTTTCTCGGCGCCAAGCGGATCAGGTAAAACTACTATTGTAAGAGATATTTTAAAACAATATCCCGAATTTCTTTTTTCCGTTTCTGCTACTACCAGAAAAAGAAGAAATGTTGAAAAAGATGGAGTTGATTACTTCTTTATTTCTGAAGAAGAATTCAAGAAAAAGATTGATGATGGCGAATTTGTTGAGTGGGAAAAGTTTTATGATTACTATTACGGCACGCTAAAGAAAATTGTGGATGATAATATTTCGAAAGGTCTGGTTACAGTTTTCGAAGTTGATGTGAAAGGTGCAATAAGTATTAAAAAAGTATATCCATTTGCAACATTAATATTTATAGCTCCGCCAAGCATAGAAGAATTAAAGGAACGCCTGATAAAGAGAAATACTGAATCCGATGAAGACCTTAAAAAAAGAATTGAAAGAGCCGAAATGGAACTTGGCTTTAAAGACCAGTTTGATTATGTGGTTAATAATATTAATCTGGATCAGGCAAAAAAAGAAGCAAGAGAAATTATAGAAAAGGAAATAAATAAGGAGGATAAATAAAATGATTAAACCAATCAGTCTTACCAGTATTAAGGAAAGAATACCTAACCTTTACGAGGCTGTAATTACTGCCGCTAAAAGAGCTCGTAAACTAAATGATGATACAAAACTTGAATTCAATTCATTACTAAGTACTGTTACATCAGGACAGGATGATGAATTTGAAGATCGTGAAAATCCTGAACAGTTAAAACTCTCCCTCGAATTTGAAAAAAGGGAAAAACCTCATGTCCAAGCATTGAATGAACTTGTTAATGATGGAATTCAGTACCGTTACAAAAACGAGAAGGACAAATAGAGTATTTTTTTATAGTTAAATAGAGCGGAGAAATATTATTCTCCGCTTTTATTTTTAAATCGGTTCATTTTTGTTAAATTCAATTATCAATTAATGCATTCCGGGTAATATAGTTGGATTCGGATCTAAATAAACTTCTGCATGAGGCTCTGGAAGATCAAAAAGAAATTTTTGGCGACCTGCTGTTTTCCGAAGCTAAAATTTCTTCAGATAATTATGAAAGTCAAAATATAAAAGTTACAGAAAGATTAGAGATGGAAACTGGCAATTCATTATTTATGGAGGATTTTCAAAAAGCGGAAAGCATTGAAGAGCTTAATTCGCTTATTAAGGAATGCCAGAAGTGTCCTCTCGGTAAAACGAGAAACAAATTTGTTTATGGTGTTGGTAATTCTAAAGCACATGCAATGCTTGTTGGCGAAGCACCCGGAGCTGATGAGGATGCGCAGGGAGAGCCATTTGTTGGACGGGCCGGTAAATTGTTGAATGATATCTTGAAAGCTATAAATTTAGAACGGAACGAAGTTTACATTGCAAATATTTTAAAATGCCGTCCCCCCGGTAACAGAGATCCTCAACCTTTTGAAATGGAAACATGTATTCCTTATCTTCACAAGCAGATTGAACTCATTAATCCCAAAATTATCCTGTGCCTTGGTAGAGTATCTGCAAATGGATTATTGAATAAAAAACTTTCATTGGGCGACTTACGAAATAACATTTACGAGTTCAACGGAATAAAGGTAATGGCAACATATCACCCGGCAGCACTACTAAGAAATCCCGGATGGAAACGCGGCTGTTGGGAAGACGTTCAAAAATTCAAAAAATTATACGACGAACTTTTAATAAAATAAAATGGCAAAAAGAACAACTCCACGTAAAAACGATAGAGAAGAAGCAATACTTGAAAAATTAAGGACAGCTTCTAAACAACCGCCGGCTGCACCCGAAGTTGAAATGTCGGTTCTTGGTGCAATGCTTATTGAACACGATGCCGTTCCTAAAGCAATTGAAATCTTAAAGCCGGAAGCCTTTTATGAAAAAAGAAACCGGATAATTTTTGAAGCAATGACTTCTCTATATGAAGCCGATGAACCGATTGATACAGTTTCGATTTATGAAGAATTAAAAAAATCAGGCAAGGTCGATGAATCCGGCGGCGCTGCATATCTTGGTAAATTAACTCAGGATATTTCGTCTGCCGCTAATATAGATTACCACGCGCGAATCGTTCTAGAAAAATGGATTTTACGCCAGCTTATTACTGCATCGATGGATATTGCACGCAATGCTTATGAAGGAAGTGAGGATGTATTCGACTTACTTGATTCGGCCGAATCAAAAATCTTCCAGATATCAGAAGAAGGAATTAAAGAATCTTTTAAGTCGATGGATAAAGCAGTAAAAGAAGCACTCGAATTGATAGAAGCAATTCATTCAAAAAATATTTCAACATTCTCGGTTCCATCCGGATTTTTCGAACTGGATGAATTGTTGGGAGGATTTCAAAAATCGGATTTAATAATTATTGCCGCACGTCCGTCAATGGGAAAGACTGCATTTGCAATGTCGGCTGCAAGAAATGCTGCAATTGATCATCACACTCCTATTGGTGTATTCAGTCTCGAAATGTCAACCATTCAGCTTGCAACAAGATTAATATCAGCAGAAGCCCGTATCAATGCACATAACGTTAGAACTGGAAAATTTAGAGCCGAGGAAGGCGCAAAAATTAGCCGTACAGTTCACAAGCTAAGTAAAGCCCCAATTTATATTGATGATACGCCGGGTATATCGATACTTGAACTTAGAGCTAAAGCAAGGCGGTTAAAAAACGAAAAGAATTGCGGATTAATAATTGTAGATTACTTGCAGCTTGTTAATCCTTCTTCTAACATGGAAAGCCGTGAAAGAGAAATTTCTTCTATCTCTCGTTCATTAAAAGCGCTTGCTAAAGAATTGAACATCCCGGTAATTGCGTTATCGCAGTTAAATAGAGCAGTTGAATCCAGATCGGATAAAAAGCCGATGCTATCAGACTTACGCGAGTCCGGCTCTATTGAACAGGATGCCGACGTTGTTCTGTTTTTATACCGACCCGAAATGTACCAGATACAAACATTCGGATCTGGTGAAATGCAAGGTGAGTCTACTGAAGGAATTGCTGAGATAATCGTCGGTAAACAGAGAAACGGTCCTACTGGCGAAGTTAAATTAAAATTCATTAAAGATTATGCGCGGTTCGAAAATCTTGACAGGTTCAGACAACAGTTGCCGGCCGGAGAAGAACCGATTGCAGCTCTTGAAGAACCGCCATTTTAATAATTACTTAATTATAATTTTATCATTAACCGGTTCACTTACTAATGTTAATAAAAATTGTTTGTGTTGTTTTAATTCCTTTTTGTTTTTCATCATTAATTTATTCACAACCAATCTACACACAGCAAGATGTTGAAATATGTAATTCAAAATTTGATCTTGCAGTATCAAAAAATCTTTCTGAAAAGCCGATAAATGAAATAATAATTGAATTAGGAAAGAGTTTCTTAGGAACCGATTATGTCCCTAATTCACTGGAAAAAGGTGATAGAGAACAGCTTGTAATTCACTTAACAGGATTGGACTGTTATACTTTTTTAGAAAGTACACTTGTTTTAGCGCGTTGCATAAAATCGGGTAAGACTACATTTGAAGATTATCAGGATGAACTGAAAAATATTCGTTATCGAGATGGTGTATTAAAGGAATATCCGTCGCGGCTCCATTATTTTTCCGATTGGATTTATGATATGAACAAA
>JBBIHP010000053.1:9578-19209 GCA_037446915.1 Ignavibacteria bacterium | reverse complement strand
CGGAAAGGTGGCAGAGTGGTTGAATGCGGCGGTCTCGAAAACCGTTGTCCGGCTTTCGTCGGACCGGGGGTTCGAATCCCCCCCTTTCCGCACAAGTTTGATTAAACAAAGCAATTCATTATGAGCTGTTGGTATGTTCTAAGCAACAAAAAAGTAATGATTTTTACATTTTTGCTATTCAGCAGTAAGGAAAATTATCTGGAAACATTATTGTCTTCGGACTCAAAAAAAAATCTCAATCTGAAATTTTTCTGATTCAAGTTTCCCATCTTTATTATCATTGTATTTTTGGATACACCATTCTGTATCAAGGAAATTTTTTTCCGAAACACTTTTCAACCAGTTTAATTCAAAGATGTGGATTTCTTTATCGGAAAATGCAATCCTAATTCCATCTAAAACAAATGCTTTGGCTATCTCAGGATCAGAAAATTCTGGAGGTGATTCAATTATAAATTCATTATCCAACAATTCTGATATTGCGTTGTCGCAAAATTCTTTGTTAAAACCCAAAACTTTAGCAATTTTTCTTAAACTAATTTTTTCCAGTTCAGAAATATTTCTGTCTTTTCCTACAAGAATAAGAAGACCTTTAAAGTAATTACTTTTATCCTGTTGTGTCATATAAATAACTTTAATTCTTATTCTAAATTAAAAAAATATTCATAATTTTATATCATCAGAAAGTTGATTAATCTATAAGAGAAAAAAATGGAAATGACAAATCAAAACGAAACCATCTGCTATAATCCCGCAACAAATCTGGAAATAGGGAGATCTCGCCTAACTGAAGTAAGTGAATTGAAAGAAATTGTTAAGAATGCAAGCGAAGCACAAAAAGAATGGGCTAAATTATCAGTTACAGAACGGATTAAAATTGTAAAAAAAATTAGAGAATATCTTGTAAATAACACAGACAAACTTGCTGAAACAATTTCTAGAGATAATGGCAAAACATTAATTGAAGCTATTGCTACTGAGATAGTGCCGGCAGCAATGGCTGTTTCCTATTATTGCAAGAATGCTAAAAAATTTCTTGCTTCAAAAAATACCGGAATTGGCAACATCATTCTCATTTATAAAAGGGGAAAAATTATCAGAGTCCCTTTTGGTGTTGTCGGAATTATATCACCCTGGAATTATCCGTTTGCAATTCCATTTTCTGAAGTTGTTATGGCATTATTAGCAGGTAATGCTGTAATATTAAAAACTGCTTCAGAAACACAAATGGTTGGATTGGAATTAAAAAATGCGATTGAGTATGCAGGTATTCCTCAAAATTTATTTCACTTTGTAAATCTCCCAGGTAAAATTGCCGGTGATGCTTTATTAGAAAGCGGAATTAACAAACTATTTTTTACCGGATCAGTTTCAATAGGAAAATATTTAATGAAGAAAGCTTCTGAATCCTTAACACCTGTTTGCCTGGAATTAGGTGGCAATGATGCGATGATTGTTTGTGAAGACGCTGATCCCGACCGTGCTGCAATGGGAACTCTATGGGCTGGATTTCAAAATGCCGGACAATCATGCGGGGGTGTTGAACGAATCTATGTCCATGAAAAAATCTATGACCGGTATATGGAAATCCTGAAAAATAAAATTGATAACCTGAACATAAACATTGGCAACGATTACAATTCACAAATGGGTTGTATGACAACAATTAAACAAATTGATACCGTTAACCTTCACATAAAAGATGCACTCGAAAAAGGTGCTGAAATATTTGCTCAATCCAAATTACCCGATAACCTTGGAAAGAATTTTATTCCGGCTACAGTTTTAACTAATGTAAATCATGAAATGATGGTTATGAAAGATGAAACATTCGGTCCGGTAGTAGGAGTAATGAAATACCAAAGAATTGATGATGCTATCAAACTTGCAAATGATTCTTATTTAGGATTGACTGGTTCCGTCTGGTCGAAGAATCAGAGAAAAGCAGAAAAAATTGCAATGCAGATTAAAGCTGGAGTGGTTACTATAAATGATCATCTTATGAGTCATGGATTGGCAGAAACACCATGGGGTGGATTTAAGGAATCGGGGATAGGTAGAACACACGGGAAATTAGGATTTGATGAAATGACTCAGCCAATGGTAATTGTTAAGGACTTGTTATCATTTGCAAAAAAACAGATCTGGTGGCATCCTTATAGCGAAAAAATATTTTTGGGAATGAAAGGACTACTTAATTTGCTCTATAATAAAAATATCTTAGTAAAAATTAAATCGTCATTTCTGTTATTTAAAATTTTTCCGCGAATGTTTTTAAAGGAATAAATTAGTTCCGAATAGTCTGATGCCAAAAGTTAACACCACAAAAACAACCACGGCTTATTGATGTTTTAATAATCTTACATACTTTATGTTTCTTGTTTTACTCCCATATTATTAAAATACGATTATAGACAAATATGTTTGGTTGAGATGCCAGAAGTATTTATTATACATTATCATTCCCAATTGGATCAATAGAAGCTGTTTCAACCATTAACATTACTGTCTTTTGAGGTGCTCTAGGTCTATGCAATACATTTTTGGATATGGTAACACCTTGATTTGGATTTAACTCAATTGTTTTGTCTTCTAAATCAATATAAAGTCTCCCGCTTAAAACAAAGAAAAACTCATCATCATTTTCATGCTTATGCCAATGATATTCACCTTCAACTATTCCTAATCTGGCCACACAATCATTTATTTTTGTTAATGTTTGATTAAACCATTTTTCGTTACAATTCTTAATAATTTCTGGAACATCAATTAATTCTTGATGATTATATTTAATATTCATTTGTTGATTATAATTATAGTTCTTCATATCTATTTCCTTCAAGTTTCTATTTGAGTTATTATTGTGATAATTATTTTATCATCTCAATTCGTATAACTTTCTCATTAATACTTATACTTTTTTCTCTATTCAACATATTATTCTTCATTAATAAAATTATTTCCTTACTTTTTCCCGGGAATTATTTGAGAAATTCTGTCTTTCAGTTTATCCCTTAATTTTTTGGCCCATATAAATTCCGTTGCAAGAATAGAAAGTCCTACTGGTATAATTATAAATGCAGGTCCGGGCAGAACAAGCATAAACAAACCAATAATCAAAACAGTAAAACCAAGGACGGCAATAGTAATTCTTCTAAGTTGTTTGAGAGTTTTTATTATCATTACAAAACCTGATTAATTAGTGTATGAAATTTTAAAAAAATTATAATCTTGGATCACCATAAAGGTAATTACCTGTTACAAGTTTAAGAGCATCCGAAGTTTTCTCGCCGGGTTTTCCATCAACTAATAAATAAATATCCGGGAATTGATTTAAGAACTCCTGTAACCGTTCACCATGCTCAATTTTCTTAGATGAATAATAAACCAGAGGCTTATTAGAATCCTCAATTACAACTCTGTTAAATGATATCAAATTTTTTTCGACGAGTCTTCTAAATATAACTCCAGCACCAATTTGATTTGAAATGGCAGTATCAGACCACCTTCCATCTGCAACAAATTTACCTTTGGAATAATGAACCGATCCGCTCCATAAATATGGAGTTAGAACTTCCGGATGACGGTTTCTATAACCCCATCCATTATATTCTTCAATTTTATACAGGATGCCCGGTATTGACCAATCACTCCAGATATTAAGTCGCTGTAATGTAAGAGAATCTCTTGCACTCTCTTCCCATGTAAAAGGTGGATTACCGGTTAACGGACGACCGGCTGGAACATTTCTTGTCCTTGAAGTTAATGAATCGCCATTGTGCAGGTGACAATTAAAGTTAAGTGAGCTTTCCATATTATGTATTGAAGCAATTACATACCATGGTATGTTTAATTGCACACCCACATTTTCATATCTGGTTTTATTGTTGGAAATCTTTTGAATAATTTTTTCAACCTCTGATAATTTCTCAGGTCTTATGTTGCAAGTATCGAATAATCTCTGGTATTCAGATCTTAATCCGGCGGTCAAATTAATTCCGGGCATATTACCTCTTTCTTTTTTAACTATATACTTATTAACTCATCAATAGTTTATATTGATTCCCATATTATAAAACATGAATGACCACATATCGGCATACAACTCAATAGTTTTAGAAGTACTTGTTCCTGCACCATGTCCAACTTTAGTTTCTATCCTGATAAGAGTTGGATTTTTACCAACATTATTTTCCTGGAGTGTTGCAGCATATTTAAACGAATGAGCCGGAACAACTCTATCATCGTGATCGGCTGTTGTTACTAATGTTGACGGGTAATTATTACGCTGCTTAATATTATGTAATGGTGAATATGCATATAAAAATTTGAATTGATCAGGGTTATCGCTCGAGCCATATTCGGAGACCCACGCCCATCCAATTGTAAACTTGTGGAATCTTAACATATCCATTACACCCACTTGTGGAAATGCAACCTTAAAAAGTTCTGGACGCTGGTTAACAACTGCACCAACTAGCAAACCGCCGTTTGAACCACCTTGTATTGCAAGTTTTTCGGGTGATGTATATTTATTTTTAATTAACCATTCAGCTGCTGCAATAAAGTCGTCGAATACATTTTGTTTTTTCTCTAACATTCCGGCTTTATGCCAGTCCTCTCCGTATTCGCTTCCACCACGTAAACATGCCATTGCATAAACAACATTGTTCTCGAGTAATGGAATACGAGCTTCTGAAAAACCCGGCTGCATTGAAATATTAAATCCACCATATGCGTATAATAATGCCGGATTATTTCTATCCAGTTTTAATCCCTTTTTATGTACAATGAATAAAGGAATCTTAGTGCCATCTTTGCTTTCGTAAAATATCTGTTTTGTTTCGTAATCGGTAACATCAAATTTTAGATTCGATTTTCTAAACAATTCCGATTTATTGTTCCTTACATCATATTTAAAAATAGTTGGTGGATAGGTAAACGAAGTAAAAGTATAGAAAGTTTCTGTGTCTGTTTTCTTACCTCCGAATCCAGAAACTGTACCTAAAGTTGGTAATTCTACTTCGTGTAGAAACTTTCCTGTGTTATTATATACACGGACTTTACTATTAGCATCTTCCAGATAAGTTATTAATAATTTTTCATCCAGGATAGAAATTCCCTGAATAACATTTTTAGATTCGGGTATTATGGTTGACCAATTTTCTATTTCCGGGTTTAAGGGATCGACCAGGATTATTTTGTTATTTGGCGCCTGATAATTAGTAAGTACAAGCAATTTATTATCGATGTTATCAATTATTGAATAGCGTGCATCAAATTTATCGAACAACCATTTAATCCCACTATCGTTTTGAAGATCCTTATACATTAGTCCATTATAGCTGGATGAACCTTGAGCAACATTTATCAATAAATATTTCTGATCGTCCGTTACGAAGGCTCCAAAGAGTCTCTTCGGATTTTCTTTATCCTCCCACACTAAAACATCTTCAGATTGTGGTGTGCCGAGTTTATGGTAAAATAATTTCTGATATTCATTTGCTTGTTTAAGTTCATCGCCGGGCGGAGGTTCGCTGTATCTGCTGTAATAAAATCCATCTTTATACCATGCCATTCCGCTGAATTTGGACCACTTAATATGATCGGTCAGTAATTTTTTAGTTGCCACTTCAATAACAAAAATTTCGCGCCAGTCCGAGCCGCCTTTGGAAATCATATAAGAGGCATATTTATAATCCTTCGAAAAACTTAGTCCGGCAAGACTGATTGAGCCGTCATTAGAAAGTTTATTGGGATCTAAAAATATTTCGGGTTCACCGTCCAGACCTTTCTGAATATAAATAACACTCTGTTCCTGAAGCCCGTCATTTTTAGAGAAAATATAATATTCGCCAACTCTGGTTGGTGCAGAGAATTTTTCGTAATTGAATAGATCGGTAAGCCGGTTTTTAATTTTATCCCTGAACGGAATCTTTCCAAGATAATCGAATGTTAATTGATTTTGTACTTCAACCCATTTTTTAGTTTCGCCTGATTGATCATCTTCCAGCCATCTGTATGGATCAGAAACTATTGTGCCGTGATAATTATCAGTATGGTCGATTTTTTTTGTAACAGGATATTTTATTGATTGAGCCGGAAGAAGTGAGGTAAGAAGAATAATGATAGTCAATAATTTAAAAATGTTTTTCATCTTAATACCTTTTATTATTTTTTAGATAATTATTGTTAAGCTAATTAATAAAATAGAATAGTTTTATAATTAATTCCAAACGAAAAGAGAATAGGTAATATGAACAAACTGGAAACGGTCCCGCATTTACGGAAAAATATTTTAACCGGTGAATGGGTTTTAGTTTCACCCAATAGAACAATGAGACCGTGGCAAGGTAAAGTTGAACCGGATTTTCTTAAATCGGAAAGAAAATATGAACAGGATTGTTATTTATGCCCGGGTAATGAAAGAGCTGGTGGCAAAAAGAATCCGGTTTATAAATCAACTTTTGTATTTTATAATGATTTTAGTGCAATGACTCTGGATAATTCTCCTGATGAGCAAAATGAATTTGATCTCCTTGTCGCTAAATCGGAACCCGGTATTTGCAGAGTAGTCTGTTATTCACCAGGGCATGATCTTACATTAGCCCGCTTAGATAATGAAAGTATAATCAATGTTATTGATACGTGGATAAATGAATTTGCTGATCTTTCTCAAAACGACCGGATAAATTATGTTACCATTTTCGAAAACAAAGGGGAGTTGATGGGATGCAGTAATCCCCATCCTCATGGACAAATATGGGCTCAGTATTCAATCCCTAATGAAGCAGCAAAAGAAACTGAAGAACAGAAAAAATATTTTTCTAAAAAGAAATATTGCCTACTGTGCGATTATTTAATTCATGAGAAAAAGAAAAAAGAGAGAATAATTTTTGAGAATCAGAGTTTTATTGTACTTGTACCATACTGGGCAACATGGCCATTCGAAACAATTGTTATTCCAAAACATCATTCTCAAAATATTCTTAAACTGGATTTAGAAGAAAAAAGCTTATTAGCAGAATCTTTAAAAGAAATTACAACCAGATACGATAATTTATTCTCTACATCATTTCCATATTCAATGGGAATTCACCAGGCACCTACGGATGGAATTGATTACCGGGAATGGCACTGGCACATTCATTTTTATCCACCGTTACTTAGATCGGCAACTATAAAAAAATTTATGGTTGGTTACGAACTGTTTGCTCAACCTCAAAGGGATTTAACACCAGAAAAAGCTGCGGAAATGCTCAAAAATCAATCGAATATTCATTTTTTGAAGTAACTTATTTCTATAGATGTAAATTGAATTTGATTAATCATATTCAGTCCGTTTTTGTTTGTTTAAGAAGGCAATACTGTCTATTTTTCGTGTGCAAATTTTAGGACTTGGATTGTAAACGAGCCATAGATTGACAACAAGGGAAGTTAATCTGATTGGTTCTCCAGGTTGATTCTTAAACATAATTCAGTCCGAGGTTATCAATGGCAAGTAAAGAATTTAATCCCTTTGAAATGGCGCAAGCTCAATTCGACAAAGTTGCAGAAATTCTAGATCTTGATGAAGCAACTCGTCATTTTTTAAGAAATCCATTACGCGAATATCATTTCAGTATCCCGATTAAAATGGATGATGGAACAACAAAAGTATTTAGAGGATTCAGAGTCCAGCATAATGATTCGCGCGGTCCATGTAAAGGAGGAATCCGTTTTCACCCACAGGAAACTGTTGATACAGTTAGAGCATTAGCAATGTGGATGACATGGAAATGTGCAGTTGTAAATATCCCTTTAGGAGGAGGTAAGGGTGGCGTGATATGCGACCCGCATCATTTAAGTATGCAGGAACAAGAACATATCTGCCGGGGTTTTGTTCGTCAGTTAGCTAAGAATGTTGGTCCGCTTAATGATGTTCCAGCTCCCGATGTTATGACTAACGCTCAACATATGTTATGGATGCTCGATGAATTTGAAGCAATTACCGGGGCAAAATATCCCGGATTTATTACTGGAAAACCAGTTGGAATGGGAGGGTCCCTTGGAAGAACTGAAGCAACAGGTTATGGTGTTATCTTTACAGTTAGAGAAGCACTTAAAGAATTAGGAATTAGACCGGAAGATACAACAGCTGCTGTTCAGGGTTTTGGTAATGTTGCTCAATACGCAATAGAGTTATATGTAAAGTTAGGTGGTAAAGTTATTTGTGTTTCCAGCTGGGATCAGGGTGATCAGTGTTCTTATACCTTCAGAAGAAAAACCGGAATTGATCTTAATGAACTTCTGAAAATTACAGATAAGTTCGGTGGAATTGATAAGGTTAAAGCAAAAGAACTTGGTTACGAAGTACTTGATGGTGAAGCATGGATTGAACAGGAAGTTGATATTCTACTTCCATGCGCTTTAGAAAATCAGGTTAGAGGAGATAATGTTAATAAAATTTCCAAGCGTGTTAAGATTATTGCTGAAGGTGCAAATGGTCCTACAACTCCAGAAGCAGATAAAGTCATTCACGAAAGAGGAATTTTTGTTATACCAGATTTCCTTGCAAATGCCGGTGGTGTAACTTGCAGCTACTTCGAACAGGTTCAATGTAATATGAATTATTACTGGGAGCGCGACGAAGTTCTAAGTAAACTGGATGTTAAAATGACCTCTGCTTATTTGGCAGTTAGTGAGCTGGCAAGAAAGAGAAATCTTTATATGAGGGATGCTGCTTATGTAATTTCCGTTAGCCGTGTTGCTCAGGCATGTAAAGACAGAGGATGGTTATAAGTATAGTTAATCTCTTTGAAAATTAAGACAGTTCTTTTATTTTGCAACCGGAAGTTGAATTATCAATTTCCGGTTTTTTATTTTTTACAGGAATTGATTGGATAACGAAAATAAAAATATTCTACTTCCTCAATTCACACGCGGTTTCTTCGAATCGGAAGAGAGTTTCTCATGGGTTGGCGATGGTTCATTCGGCGGTAAAGCAAGCGGTCTGGCATTTATAAAAAAAATTATAGATGATAATATTAATCCTCAGGAATTCCCTAATGCCGTAGTTAACATTCCTAAAATGATAGTTCTAAGAACTTCTGTCTTCGATGCATTTATGAAGAGAAATAATCTCTTCAATTTTGCGCTTAACGAAGAATCCGATTACAAAATTATTAATGAATTCTTGAAAGCCGATTTGCCAGTTGAAATACTTGGGGATCTTAGAACGATAATTGAAAAAGTAAAAGTTCCTCTTGCAGTCAGGTCATCCAGTATGCTTGAGGATGCTAAGTATGAACCCTTTGCAGGAATCTATGCAACTAAAATGATTCCCAATAATCAACCCAGTCTCGATACCCGGTTCAATAAACTTATTGAAGCAGTAAAATTTGTTTATGCCTCCACTTTCTTTAAAGCATCAAAAGATTATTTCAAGGTTTCAAGTCATTCCGTTAATGAAGAAAAAATGGCTGTCATAATTCAGGAAGTTGTTGGTCAAACGAGAAATCTCCGTTACTATCCTCATATATCAGGTGTAGCAAGATCGTTTAATTTTTATCCTTCGGGTAAATCGAAACCTGAACAGGGCGTTGTTAACCTTGCATTAGGTTTAGGAAAAACAATTGTGGATGGCGGAATT
>JBBIHP010000053.1:0-9556 GCA_037446915.1 Ignavibacteria bacterium | reverse complement strand
TTCGGAGATCCCAAAGATATGCTGAATACAACTCAAACTACTTTCTGGTCAGTTAATATGAATCCGATTGTTGATTACGACCCTACTAAAGAAACTGAGTTTTTGATCCTTAACAATTTACAGGAAGCCGATTACGATAACACATTAATTCATACTGCTTCTACATACGATTCACGCTCAAATAAAATTGTTATGGGTGTTGGTGCCGATGGACCGAGGGTTATTAACTTTATGCCCCTCTTATATATGAATGAATTCGGTTTTAATGAATTGATTAAAAAACTCATGAAGATATCTTCCGATGCGTTAGATAATCCCGTAGAAATTGAATTTGCTGCAACAATAGAAAAAGAAACTGATAAAGTGCATTTTGGATTTTTACAGGTTCGCCCCATGGTGGTTTCAACTGAAGAGGTTGATATCGATAATTCGGAATTTGAAGGTGATGACCTGTTAGTTGCATCCAATAGGGTAATGGGTAATGGTATTATAGAAAATATTTGTGATGTTGTATTCGTTAATCCTGATAAATTCGACAAAAAATTTACACAGAAAATTGCACTGGAACTTGATTCAATAAATAAAATTCTTGTAAAAGAAAATCATCCATATCTTTTAATTGGATTTGGAAGATGGGGTTCATCGGATCCATGGCTTGGAATTCCGATTGATTGGAGCCAGATTGCCGGCGCTAAAGTGATTGTTGAATCAACTTTATTTGGAATTAATGTCGAACTGAGCCAGGGATCTCACTTCTTTCATAATCTCTCCAGTTTTAACGTTTGTTATTTTTCGATAAATTATGATGGTAAGTTTGTAATTGATTGGGATTGGCTCAATAATCAAATATTAGTAAATGAAACAGAATTTGTAAGACATGTTAAACTTAATAATCCTCTTAAAATAAAAGTTGATGGAAGAAAGGGAATTGGAGTAATTAAAAAATGACGAGAGAACAGAAACCAATAGACAATTTAGTACTAGAGTTACAGGAAAGAGCAAAGGAACTAAACTGTCTATATACAATTGAAGACAGCTTAAATCGATCCGATATTTCTTTGCGTCAGGCATTTCACACTGTAATTAATGCAATACCCCAGGCATGGCAGTTCCCAAATGTCAGCAAAGCTAAACTGATATATGGTGACATCGTTTATCAAACAAGCGATTTTGAAGAGACCAAATGGCAACTCACTTCAGATATTGTAGTTCAGGAACAAAAGGTTGGATCAATTTCGGTATTTTATTTAGAAGAAATGCCTCAAGCGCATATCGGTCCATTCTTAAAAGAAGAGAAAAAATTACTTGATACTATTGCAGAAAGATTAGGTCACTTTATATTACATCAAAAACTGAAAACTGTATTTAATGAATTCAAAGCCGCAAGAGAATCTGTTCAGGGAAAATCTAAAGGAGAATGGCGGATTGTACTTGATATGATTCGAAAAACAGATCCTAATTTGTTTATTAGTTTGATGAGAAAGATGCTCCATCTTTTATGCTGGAAGGGAGTTGAAGAAGCAGAAATGCTAATGAAGCATACTAGTATAGCAAGGCGAGCTGGGGAGGAAGATTCCACTGAAGATGAAAATAAACCGTTAAAAGTAAAAAAGATTGTTAATTACGATCAGTACGTCGAAACTATTCAACGGCTGGCTGATGAGAACCTACCTGATGATGTTATTCTTAGTAGAATTCAGAAATGGATTCAGGAAGATAAATCGAGCTCCCTTATTAAAGTTGTGGAAAGCCAGGATACATCTCTTACAGAAATTGCTGATGCAATAAGAAAATATTATCACATGGCTCCTGAGAAGTTTGAACTTCCTCCTTCTACAATCAAAGGTTTGCGGGTATCTCTGTTAAGAAGATTTTTTACGGAACAGCTTGAATATATAAGTATAGCTAAAGAATATGTTAAGTTAACTGATTTTTACAAACTGATTGATAAAATGATTTTCCCTCCCGGCAGTCATGGCAAATTAGGAGGAAAGAGTGCTGGAATTTTTCTTGCTTATCATATTCTCCAAAAAGAAAGTGAACAGAATGAATTATTGCGTGATATTAAAACTCCTAAAACCTGGTTCCTTACTTCAGATGGAGTTCTTTATTTCATGCAGTATAATAACCTAGAAGAAGTATTTGAACAGAAATACAAAGAGGTTGACGAAATAAGAATTGAATATCCGCACATTGTTCAATTATTCAAGAATTCGGAATTTCCACCGGACATATTAAAAGGATTATCTGTTGCACTTGATGATCTTGGAGATAATCCTCTTGTAGTTAGAAGCTCAAGCTTGCTCGAAGATCAAATGGGTGCTGCATTTTCAGGAAAGTATAAAAGTTTATTCCTTGCAAATCAGGGAACCAAACCACAGCGTTTGTCAGCATTGATGGATGCAATCGCAGAAGTATATGCTTCTACATTCAGCCCGGATCCAATTGAATACAGAGCAGAACGTGGTCTTCTCGATTTCCACGAAGAAATGGGTGTAATGATTCAGGAGGTTGTTGGAGAAAAAGTTGGAGAATATTTCTTACCGGCTTTTGCCGGCGTTGCATTCAGCAATAATGAATTCAGATGGTCGCCGCGGATTAAACGCGAAGACGGATTGGTGCGCATAGTTGCCGGATTAGGTACAAGGGCAGTTGATCGTTTGAGCGATGACTATCCCGTTCTGGTTTCACCGGGTCAACCCAAATTAAAAATCAATATTTCTCCTGATGAACTTATCCATTATTCGCCGAAGAAAATAGATGTAATAAACCTTAAGACTAATGAATTCGAAACGATTCCAATCAGTAAACTACTAAAAGAGTGTGGTAAAAAATATCCGGCATTCGAAAATGTTTTTTCTGTTATGCAAGGAAATATGATTCGTCAACCAATAAAATATGAAATTGAGGATTCCAATTCAGAATATATTGTAACGTTCGACGGACTTATAAATAAAACTGATTTCCTCAAAAAGGTGGATGCTATCTTAAAAATTCTGCAATTAAAAATGAAAACACCTGTGGACATTGAATTTGTTAGTAACGGAATAGATTTTTACTTATTGCAATGCCGTCCACAAAGTTTTCATGGTGAAACGACCGCAGATAATATCCCGAGAGACCTTCCAATAGAAAGAGTATTGTTTACGGCGAATAGACATATTTCAAATGGCAAGGTTCCTGAAATTACACATGTTGTTTATATTGATCCTCAAAAATATACAGAGCTCTCCGATAGAAATAAAATGCTTGCAGTTGGAAGAGCTGTTGGTAAATTAAATAAACTTCTTCCTAAACGGAAATTTATTCTAATAGGACCTGGAAGATGGGGAAGCAGAGGTGATATTAAACTTGGAGTGAGTGTTACCTATTCGGATATTAATAACACAGCAATGCTTATTGAAGTTGCTCGTAAGAAAGGGAATTATGTACCGGATCTTTCTTTTGGAACTCACTTCTTCCAGGATTTAGTTGAAGCGAATATCAGATACCTACCGCTTTACCCGGATGATAATGGAGTTTTATTTAACGATACATTTTTAAGTAAATCGAATAATATCTATCCGCAGCTTGTGCCCGAATATGATTACCTGGATGATACGGTGATGGTAATTGATGTTTCTGAAATGACAGGTGGTAATATTTTAAAAGTTGCAGTGAATGCTGAAATAGATGAGGCAATCGGATTCTTTACCCAACCTTCATCGGATGTTCAATCAGAAAGAGAAGTAAAGGGTATTGTAGAGCATCAAACAAGCGATCACTGGCGATGGCGAATGAAAATGGCTGAAAAAATTGCATCTGAATTGGATGGAGATAAGTTTGGTGTAAAAGGAATTTATGTATTCGGTAGTACTAAAAATGCTGTATCAGGACCCGGTAGCGATATCGATTTAATTGTTCATATTGAAAAGAACAAATGCAATATAGATTTGTTAAAATCCTGGTTTGATGGTTGGAGTTTATGTCTTAGTGAAATGAATTATTTTAGAACCGGTTATAAATCCGAAGGTCTTCTCGATATTCATTTAGTAACAGATGAAGATATTAAAAATAGAAACAGCTACGCATCTAAAATTGGTGCTGTAACAGATGCGGCCAGACCGTTACGGTTAAAAGGTAAAGGAGATTAAAGTAATAATCTTCTAGCGGTAGATAAATTATCAGTATCAAATTCTATTAGTGCCAGTTCCTTCCCATCATGTGCTGCACTAAAACAGATTGTTTTTCCTATTCGATCTTTCCAACTGCCGGTTAATCGAGCAGATTCATGTATATGTCCATGAAGAGTTAGCTTTGGTTGCCTGGTCTCAATAAATTTTCTTATTGCAACACTACCCACATTAACATCGAGTGGAATATGGTCAATAAACTTTCCATCAAGAGCAGCACGGTCTAATTTTGAATTGTGAGGAGGCCCGTGAAATAATATGATATCATTACTAACATCTACTTCACCGAATAAAATTTCAAGATCTTTTTTTATAGTAGAATATTTTTTTTCATCAGATGAAATTTCGACTGTTCTTTTTCCTTCTTCAGGTGATATGCAACCGGGGTCAACATATCTCGATACATCATATTTTTCCCAATCTTTCAATAAAAAGGGTGATGGAGGTGTATAGGAATAACCGAATATTCTCAGGTTGTAAATGCCTACTGTTTTAAAGTGAACATATTCCCAAAATCCATCAGAAGCATAATTTATTATATCATTTTCTTCTGATTTTGCATCATCATTGCCAAGTATCAATAGAATTTTAGGATAATGATGCTGCATCTCAGATTTTAATTCAATAAGGTTCTTTACAAGAAAATCCTTAATGAAATTAGAATGTAGATAGCTATGTGGAAGTAAATCACCTCCAAGCAAAACGAGAGAAGGTTTTTTCTCTTTTATAGAATTAAATAACTTGAAGTACTTATCTGTATTACCGTGTAGATCAGAAGTAAATAATAAAATCATTGTAGGCAATATTATTAGTCTATTTCAAAATTAGTGAATATTTTTGTTAAGTCTAATCAAATAATTAATATGATTGCAATAGTAAATTATAATGAAAAAGCATCACAATATTTATCTAATTATTTGGATAAAAATGGATTTAAAAATTGCATTTCGGATAATGAAACTACTCTATTAAATTCATCTCGCATAATTTTGCCTCATTGTACAGATATAAAAGAAATACTAAAAAGACTGCATCTTAAAAATCTGTACAGTGCACTTAAAATGTATAAGAAGCCAATTTTAGGAATTGGAAATGGTATGGTTATAATGTGCGAAAATATTTTGCCGGACAATTTGAAAGGATTAGGTTTTTTTGAATGCCAAGCTATTAGTTTATCAGGACAAAAAATATCGACGGAATATCAATTAAACATTAAATCGAAAAGCGCTATCGTACCATTTGAATTAATAAATGATGTTCAACTAGAGGATTTAACTTATCTTGTTGATGAAAATGAATTAACATGCTATTCAATACAATTTTCAAATAAATCTTTTGCTGCTCATATGGAAAAGGGCTATTATTTTGGAACAATAATCAATTTAATCAATACCGGGGAACTGGGAATAAAGTTAGTAGAGAATTTTAATAACTATCCATATCATAAAAATTTATGATGATTCCAGAGCTAAATTATCATTAGGCGGCAATTATTTAATAAGAAATTTATTAATAGAATATAAGCATACAGTAATACTTATTCTTCATCAAACCATTTTTGTATTACTTCAAATTCCTTCCCAGAAATTGAATTATGATAATATTCATTTGTTTTAGGTGAGTAATGATAATCTTTAACCCATTCACTAACATTCTGTATTACTTTTTCAATCGCATCAAGAATGTAATCTAGTTCATTGTCTGTCATTGTAGGATGTATTGACATCCGAACCCACCCGGGTTTTTCTGATAAATCACCTTGATTAATTTTATCAGTAATTCTTTTGGATCTTGTGGGATCTACATGTAAGAGATAGTGTCCATATGTTCCTGCACATGAGCAACCTCCTCTTACTTGAATTCCAAAACGGTCATTAAGTAGTTTAACCATCAAATTGTAGTGAACATCCTCTACATAAAATGAAATAACTCCTAACCGATCTTTAGTTTCCTGAGCAAGTATATGAAGTGAAGGGATTTTTGTTAAACGTAAAAAAGCTTTCTCAATAAGATGTTCCTCTCTTACCGAAATATTCTCAATTCCCATTTCTTCTTTTAGTTTTATAGCCAGAGCAGTTTTAATTGCTTGTAGAAATCCCGGGGTACCACCATCCTCCCGTGCTTCTATATCATGTAAATATTTATGCTCTCCCCAAGGATTAGTCCAATCAACCGTACCGCCACCGGGATGATCTGGAATCCTTCGGTTGTAAAGTTTCGAATTGAATATCAAAACACCTGATGTACCAGGTCCACCTAAAAATTTATGTGGAGAGAAAAAGATTGCATCGAGTTTTTCAAGAGGATTTTTGGGGTTCATATTTATTTCTAAGTATGGTGCAGCAGCAGCAAAATCTACAAAACATATTCCTCCATATTCATGAATCATTTTTGCAAGTTGATGATAAGGAGAATGGATTCCTGTTACATTTGATGCAGCAGTAAATGAACCGAATTTATATTTTCTGTGCTGGTAGAGCTTAAGTAGATGATCAAAATGATTAAGATCTATTAACCCATTCTTATCCGGCTCAATAATTACCACGTCGCAAATTGTTTCAAGCCATGATGTTTGATTGGAATGGTGCTCCATATGAGTAATGAAAACTACCGGTTTTTCATCCTTAGGAATGTTGGTATATTTAATTAACTGTTCGCATACTCTCAATCCTAATAGTCGTTGAAACTTATTCACTGCGGCTGTCATCCCGAATCCAGCAAAAATAAGCACATCGTTCTCTGAAGCGTTTACATGTTTTTTTATTATTTCTTTAGCTTTGTTATATGCTTTTGTCATTGATGTCCCCGTTATTGAGGACTCAGAATGTGTATTACCAACTAAGGGACCAAATTTCTCAATTAATTTTCTTTCAATCGGTTCATATAATCTTCCACTTGCAATCCAATCGGCATATATTATTTTCTTTTTACCGTATGGACTTTCAAATTCTCTATCAATACCAATTATACTTTTTCTGAATTTATAAAAATAATTTTCGAGGTTTTGCATAGAATCCTGTTTAATTTTTGTGCAAAGATAATAATAAGGGATGAAGATTCGAAAATAAAAAAGCCGTCGTAAGACGGCTTTTAATTTTTAACCAAGATAAGCTTTTAGATTTTTACTTCTTGTTGAATGTCTTAATCGTATAAGTGCTTTTTCTTTTATTTGTCTTACTCTTTCTCTTGTAAGATTTAGCTTTTCGCCGATTTCTTCCAGAGTTAAAGAATGCTCCTTTTGAAGTCCGAAATAGAGACGAATTACTTCTGCTTCTCTTTCAGTTAAAGAAGAAAGTGATCTTTCAATTTCGGCTTTCAGAGATTCTTTCATTAATGTATGATCTGGTGTTGGCTGGTCTTCATTAGGCATAACATCTAAGAGACTATTGTTGCTATCTTCGCTATGAGCGAATGGTGCATCCATAGAAACGTGTCTTCCGGCAATTTGCATTGCATACGTAACATCAGAAACATCCATATCTAATTGTTCGGCAATTTCTTCTGGACTCGGTCTTCTTTCGTATTCCTGTTCTAACTGGCTAAGAGCTTTACCCATTTTATTGAGAGCACCAACACGGTTAAGAGGTAACCTAACCATTCTGGATTGTTCAGCTATTGCTTGCATAATTGATTGACGAATCCACCATACAGCATAAGAAATAAACTTAAATCCACGTGTTTCATCAAATCTTAAACCCGCTTTTATTAAGCCAAGATTTCCTTCATTGATCAAATCACCTAATGGTAATCCCTGGTTCTGGTATTGTTTTGCAACACTAACTACGAAACGAAGATTTGCTTTAGTTAATTTATCCAGTGCGCGTTTATCGCCCTTTTTGATTCTAATAGCTAATTCTATTTCCTGATCCGGTGTTAAAAGATCAACCTTACCAATCTCTTGAAGATATTGGTCTAAAGATTTACTCTCACGATTTGTGAACTGCTTAGTAATCTTCAATTTTATCTAACTCCTTATTAATATCTTTAATTGCGTTTTTAAACTTTTTTAAGACAAATTAGTTCCTATAGTGACTAGATTTGCACACTATCTCGTTTTTTATAATTAATTAAGTCGTTACCTTTTTAAAAAGGTTTTAATGAAATGGTATTTAATTTCACAATAAGCAGTATTTTGATATGTTTTGTTAAAATTCATCAGCTAAATTTAAGAAATTTTATTCTGATTGTCTACAAATATTTTTACGGAATGGCTTATTGACAACAAATTATAAGTAATAGTTTAATTAAACATTACTAAATGTTAGTTTTTTATCACCTTTTAGTAATTTTACTTTATTCTTAATACTGGGTATTTCAACCAAACCTTTACTTTGGGCATATGTAAATAAAAGGGCATAGAGCATTTTTCTGGCTCTGTGTAAACGGGACCTTACTGTTCCAATTGGGCAATCCAAAAAATCTGCAATTTCTTCGTATGAATATCCTTCAATGTCTGATAAAAAAACAATTGTGCGGAAATCATCTGGTAAAGTTGATAAGGCATTTACAATTTCATCATCAAGAATATCAGTAAATGCATCATGTTGAAAGTGGGAGGATTTCACTTCATCTGCTTTAATATTCTCATAAAAATTCTGAACATCTTCATAATCAACCTTATCTGGCTCTTTAGAATGCTTACGATAGTTATTTATAAACGAGTTTTTCATTATTTGAAATAACCATGCTTTACAATTCGTTCCTTTTTCAAATTTATCGAAAAAACGAAATGCTTTTAACATAGTATCCTGAACTAAATCATCAGCATCTTCCGGATCATTTGTTAATTTCAAAGCATACGATTGAAGAGCATTGAGATGGGGTAATGCTTCGGATTCAAATTCAAGGTAAATTTTCTTTTGATCCAGACTCGAATTTGATATTGAGTTATTCATGGTTATCCCTATTTGATTTACTGTTCTAACGATAAGGATTGTAAATAAGTTCAAAAATCGTCTTTAATTAATGTGAATAGTGTAAAAAATTTTTAACTTTACCCCCTAAAATTTGGAGTTATAATGAAAATAAAACCATTGTATATCTATTTAATACTTTTTGCGTCTTTTGTAATTGGAATAATTGTTTTTACAAATATATCTTCATCCAGTTCGAATGAAATATCTACTAACAAAATACCGGATGATGAAATCCATAAGGGTATGGGAAATGATGGCGAAATGCCCTCTGGAACGAATGTAATGGAAGATGCACGAAAAAAATTGGAAGAGCTAAAATTAAGTTATGAAAAGAATCCTGATGATACATTAAAAATAAAAGAATATGCTGAGATGCTTAAATTCGCACATCAAACGGAGAAATCGATTGAACTGTATGAAAAGATAATTAAAAAAGGTCCGAATAGAATTGATGTTCTTCTGGAATTG
>JBBIHP010000052.1:0-19317 GCA_037446915.1 Ignavibacteria bacterium | reverse complement strand
GCTTTGGACATAATATTGCTGACAGTTATTGAACCTTTGCCGAGTGTAGGTTTCGGTTTCAGTTTTTTATCAAGTTTTTCAATATCTGCAACTATTGGCATCATTTTATAGATTGCATTAATTCCTTTTTGATTATGCGCACCATGAGCCGATTTACCCTTTGCAGTAATTTTTAGTTCCATTCTACCGCGCTGGCCGCGGTATACCTTTAAATCAGTCGGCTCGCCAAGCAGAACATAATCCGGCTTAATCCCTTCATTCTGAATTATGTGATAAAGCGGATAACCATCTGCATCCTCTTCTAATACAGAGCCGACTATATACAGTGTAAATGGGAAATCATTACCGTATAAGTTCTTCAATATTTTTCCAGCAATCATAAATCCGGCCATGGCGGGTTTTTCATCAACAGCTCCCCGTCCGTATAATTTTCCGTTCTCAATAATCCCGGCAAATGGTGGATGAGCCCAGTTTTCTGTTTCGGTAACACGAACCGTATCGATATGTGCATCGTACATAATTTTAACCGGACCGTTTCCAATTCTCCCGACCGCATTACCGAATGAATCGTGATACGCTTCATCAAATCCGTACTCTTTCATCTTACTCACAATGAACTCGACGATTTCTTTCTCCTCTCCGCTGTAACTTTTTATCTGTAGCAATCTTCGAATCAATTCAAAAAGATTTTCCTTTTCATTTTCAACTGCATTAAATAATTTTTCTTTCATTTTCTTATTCTCTTTATTTCCGAAAAATTTAATTATTATGATAATTTCTGTTTATAAATTAACTATAATTAAAGATATTTACATCTGTTAACTGAGGAATTTCAATGACCGACTTAATGAAACCCCTACCATTATTACAAATACTCAATCAGATCTTTAACGAGGAAAAATATCATTCGAGTATATTTGGACTAAAGAAGGATAATTTTTACAGAATAAAAAATGCAACCGGAATTAGATTTTTAGAAAAGCAACTTGAGCTGCCTATTGGTCCTGCTGCCGGTCCCCATACCCAGATGGCAGCGAATATTATTTCATCATATTTAACAGGAGGAAGATTTTTTGAATTAAAAACTGTTCAAAAAGTTGATGATCTTAAAATAGATAGACCTTGCATTGACGCTCAAGACGAAGGATACAACGTTGAATGGTCGCAAGAACTTAAACTCGAGCAATCATACGATGAATATTTAAAAGCATGGCTCGTTTTACACCTTATAAAGAATTACTTTTCATTTTCCCAATCAAATAATCCCGGATTCATTTTTAACATGAGCGTAGGTTATGATCTTGATGGAATAAAAACAGAACGGATGGATAAGTTTATCGAACAGTTAAAGAATGCAGAATTATCTGGCAGTTTTAAAGATTACAAGAAAATTATAATTGACTATGTCAAAAAAGAATTGGGCAGCAATAAGGATGTAATAAAAGCAATTGAGAACGTTTCACCTAACATTTCTAATTCTGTTACACTCTCTACAATGCACGGTTGTCCGCCAAATGAAATTGAATCGATTGTAAAATATCTTATCCGGGAAAAGGGGTTACATACTTATGTTAAGTTGAATCCGACACTGCTCGGTTTCGATTTTGTTAAAAACGCATTAGAAAATCTTGGCTATACAAAAGTATTTCTTGATAGACATTCATTCGAAAATGATTTACAATGGAACGATGCTATTTCAATGTTGAACCGGCTGAAAGCATTTGCTCAAGAAAATGAAAAGGAATTCGGTGTAAAATTATCCAACACGCTTGCGGTAAAAAACAAAAAACAGAAAATGCCGGGCAACGAAATGTATATGTCCGGCAGAGCTCTATTCCCGTTAACAATTAATCTTGCATATAGAATTGCAGAGCAATTTAACGGCGAGATAAATATTTCATTTTCTGGCGGCGCTTCAATCAATAACACAAAGGAAATTCTTGAAACAGGGATTAAACCTGTTACATTTGCGACTGAACTTTTAAAGCCGGGCGGATATAACCGTTTACTACAAATTTCTGAATCCATAAGAAACATTGAGATTACTGAAGATTCTGCAATTGATCTTATCAGACTAAAAAAGTTGTCCGAAAAATCTTTGACCGATAGTTATTATAAAAAAGACGTTCGAACTGTTGAATCAATTAAAGTGCCCGGTAAACTTGATCCATTTGATTGTTTTATTGCACCGTGTAAAGTCGCTTGCCCAATTCACCAGGATGTACCGGAATATATCCGGTTGATTGGCGAAGGAAAATATGAAGAAGCACTCGAAGTGATAACGGATAAAAATCCTCTTCCGCACATAACCGGTTATGTGTGCGATCATCAATGTATGTATCACTGCACAAGAATTGATTATGATGAGGCGGTAAAGATCCGCGACATAAAGAAAGAAGCAGCATTAAACGGTTATAATGGTTTTATGAAGAATCTTTCTGTAGAAGAATTTAGGAACGATAAAATTAGAGTAGCCGTTATTGGCGCCGGTCCTTCCGGTTTATCCGCAGCCTATTTTCTTGCTAAATCCGGTTTTGATGTAACAGTTTTTGAAAAGGAAATGAGAGCCGGCGGAATTGTTCAGAATGTTCTTCCGCAGTTCCGGTTGCCACAATCTGCAATTGATAATGATATCAAATTCATCGAACAATTCGGTGTGCGTTTTATATTTGGTGTTGACACACATTTTTCGATCAACAAGCTGAAAGCAGAAGGTTATAAGTATATCTACATTTCAATTGGTGCCGAGAAATCAAACAGATTAAATTTCACATCTGATAAGACGATTCTGAACGCAATAGATTTTCTTTGGGATTATCATCACAACACAAATGTATCATCAGGTAAAAACGTTGCCGTGATTGGCGGTGGAAACTCGGCGATGGATAGCGCTCGTGCTGCTATTCGTTGTAATGGTGTTGAGAATGTTTACCTGATATACAGACGGACAAAAGAGTTTATGCCGGCGGACCGCGAAGAATTTAATGCTGCAATCAAGGATGGAGTAATTTACAAAGAGCTTCTTCTACCTTATGATTTTACAGACGGAAAATTGATTTGTCAGAAAATGATGCTGTCCGAACCGGAACCAGATGGGCGACGGAGTGTTATTCCAATTGAAGGAGAATTTGAAGAGTTTGAGATTGACACAGTAATTTCTGCAATTGGAGAAAGTGTTGATACCGGAATTCTTGAATCGAACGCAATTAAAATTTCGGGAAGCAAAGCGGTTGTAAACTCATTTACAAATGAAACGAACATCGAAAATGTTTTTATTGGCGGTGATGCGCTTAAAGGTCCGGCAACAGTTGTAGAGGCAATTGCCGATGCCAGAAAAGCCGCAGATGTAATCATAACAAAAGAAAATTTGCAACACCCTTCGATTAAAAGAGATAGTATTTCCAACGCAAATATAAACGATCTCAATTCGTTAAAGGGAAAGGTTGATTGGAGTAAAGTTGAAATGAAAGAGGAAGCATCGCGCTGCTTGAGTTGTAATACGATCTGCAATAAATGTGTTGATGTCTGTCCGAACCGTGCAAATGTTGAAATAAAAATTGATAGTCCGGTATTTAAAGATTCGAATCAGATTCTTCACATTGATTCGCTTTGTAATGAGTGCGGAAACTGCGAAACGTTCTGTCCACACGAAGGAGCACCATACAAAGATAAATTTACTCTCTTTGTTTCTGTTGATGATCTCAACCAAAGTAAGAATGGTGGATTTGTGGTTGTGTATGAAGAGAAACCGTACAAAGTGATTGCAAGAATCAATGGTCAGATTCTGGAGTTAAACGATAACCATCATAACGACGAACGATTTAACAAGCACTTGGTGTTAATAAGAAGTGTTATAGAGAATTATATGTATTTAATTTAGATGCAAGGCATGCCTCATTTCTTCAACATTAAATTTCCTTAGCAGTTTTTTCAACTGCATCAATAATCTGTTTGTAGCCGGTACATCGGCATAGATTTCCGGCAATTGCATCCTTTATTTCTTCTTCTGTGGGATTGGGATTTTTAAGCAGCAGCGCATATGCAGACATAATCATTCCGGGTGAGCAGAATCCGCACTGAACTGCACCGCTCTTCAAAAAATTCTCTTGAAGCGGGTGAAGTTTTCCATCTTTTTCAATTCCCTCAATCGTAATAATTTCGGCACCATAACACTGTCCGGCAAGAACCAGACATGAGTTGACGGCTTTACCATTCATTATAACGGTACATGCACCGCACTCACCAATCGAGCAGCCTTCTTTCGTCCCGGTTAAATTGAATTTATCTCGTAACAGATCCAACAAGCGAATGTTTGGTTCTATTTCAATGCTCATATTTTGACTGTTGAGTACAAAACTTATTTTCATAACTAATGGAACGCAGATTGTTATGATAATTATGATTTATCATGATCAATCATAACGGATCATAAAGATCGGCGTTCAATTCCTTTTATTAGTTGATAACAAACCTGTTGTACAACAGGTATTTTATATTCACTCGACCAACGCACACCGGATACTTCCATAATCCGTTCACCAAGCTTTATTGCAATATCTTTTATTAATTCGTCATCTAATATTCTACCTTTGAAAAATTCCTCTACATCATAAAACCTTGTACCAATCGGAGTAACTGCACCGCTTGCAATTCGCATTTCATTGATAAATCCGTTGTTAACATCAAGTAGAATTGCCAATGATATTCTGCTTATTGAAACCGCTCTTCTTCGTCCAAGTTTATAAAAATCACCGATGAGTTTTGCTGGCGGATTTGGAACAATTATCTGGGTAACAATTTCATCGGACATTAATCTTGTTCTGTAAGGTTTAACAAGAAAATCCTGAAGCTTCATAATTTTTTCTGCTGCAATGGATTTAATCTTAATCTCTGCATCATAAACAAGAAGCGGCGCAACACTATCAGCACATGGTGCGTTATTAATAAAATTTCCACCGAGTGTTGCACGGTTTCTTATCTGTGTACTTCCTATTGTCCGGGACGCTTTTACAAGCAAAGGGAGTTTTTCATTTATCACAGGATTAGAAATTATTTCCGAAAATGAAATAGCTGAACCAATTGAGATATAATCTTCAGTAACGGAAACGGATTTAAGCTCGTCAATATTATTTATGTCAATCAACCGTTCGATATTTACAAACCGGGGAGATTCGATGTGAAATCCGGGAATAATATCAGTTCCGCCGGCAATAATTTTTGACAAGCCGTTAGTATCCTGAAGAAGTCGGCATACTTCATCAACTGTTTCAGGCAACAATATTTCCTTAACCGGTATCACGATGTACTTCCCCGTTTCAGACTTTCAGGATATAATTTTTTTCTGAGTAGAAGTTCTTCAATATTGATTGGCAGATTAAAAAATCTTTTACCCGTTGCATTTGTAATTGCATTAGCAATTGCAGCGGCAGTCAATTCAAGAGTTGGTTCACCAAGAGATTTTCCGCCCCAGGCGCCGAACTTATCTTTTCCTTCAACAAAAAATGGATGAATTGCATCAATATCTTTACTTGTAGGAATTAAAAACTGATCGAAATTATTTTCTCTAATTTTTCCATTATGAGTAGAAATTTTCTCCCACAATCCATATCCGGCACCTTGAGTAGTACCTCCGTAAATTTGTCCTTCTGCACCAAGAAGATTTATCACTTTACCGGCATCGTGAACAGCCCATATATTATTTATGTAAACTTCCCCTGTCCCTACATTTACCGATACTTCAGCAACCTGACAACCATATACATAAGTGAAGTAAGCAGAACCGTGTCCTGTCTCTTCCTCCCAATGCACCTTTGGACCGGAATACCATCCGATTGTAGAAAGATTAACACCTTTGGAGTATGCAGTTTTAATCAATTCATCAAATGAAATTTTCTTCGGCCTTTTACCTTTATATACTACTATACCATTTGCAAAAATTAAATCACTGGCACTTTTTAGTTTCCACTCCTTAAGAAGTATTTTGGAAAGACGGTTTTTTAATTCTTCGCATGCATTTTTAGTAGCACCACCTCCCATCAGTGTAGCCCGGGAAGCTACTGTTGGTCCGCTATCCGGTACACGTGATGTGTTCGGCTCGAGATAAATTATTTTTTCTGGACTTATACCAAGTACTTCTGCAGCAACAATTGAAAATGTTGTCTTTAATCCCTGTCCATTTTCAGCTAAACCGGAAAGCAGATAAACCGTTCCATCGGGTTGAATAGAAACATAAGTAGCTGCGGCATCAATTCCCTCGGCACCAAGTGAACAACCTCTATAACTTAAGGCAAGACCAATTCCCTTCTTCCATAAATTATCCGGCGGAATAAAATCATTTTTCTTAAGCACAAGTGATTCGTTCATAAAAGATTTTGGAGAGTCATCAACTCTTTGTGCTGAATTTTTATTTTCATTCCATTTTTTATTGAATGAAGAAACATCAGTAGCTTTTTTTAGTACTTTATGAAGCGTTACTTCATGACCGGATAATTTTTGCCCGCTTGCAGTAACGGAGCCTTGTTTAAATCCATTTATCTTTCTAATCTCAAAAGGTGTTTTACCAACTTTCAATGCAATTTCATCCATCATCGATTCGATTGCAAAGATCGGTTGAGGAGAGCCAAAACCGCGCATTGCGCCTGTATACGGATTATTTGTATAAACTACTCTAACATCGGTATAAACATTAGGGACCTGATAAGGGCCGGTTGCCTGAACAACCGACCGCCATGTAACAAACGGACTCATTGAGGAGTAAGCGCCGCCATCAGCAAGTAAATCGATTTTCATCGCTTTAATTTTTCCATCCTTATTAAAACCGATTTTGTAATTAAGGATATATGGATGGCGCTTATAAGATTCAATTATCGATTCTTCGCGATCATATTTAATCTTAACCGGACGATTCAATTTAAGCGCAGCAACCGCAGCTCGCGCCGATAGAATATTCATTGTATCATCCTTGCCGCCGAACGAACCGCCAAGTTCTGCTTGAATCACCTCGACTTCATTCAATCCACAACTTAAAACTGAAGCAACAACTCTTCTTGTTGTGAATGGATTCTGAATGCTGCCAATTATTTTTATTCTGATATTGCCTTCTCCGGGGATGGCAGTTACACACTCCGGTTCTATGTATGCATGTTCTATCAGTTGTGTAGTATATGTCTGTTCAATTATTTCATCGCTCTGCTTAAATCCTTTTTCAACATTTCCTCTTCGAAGCGGGTAGTGAGTAATTAAATTGGAATTGTATTGAGGATGAATAAGAATAGAATCACTAGCCAAGGCGGTTGAGGTGTCTTCAAGAACGGGTAATTCTTCTAAATCAATTTTTACTTTCTTAGCAAGTTCTTTAAGTACAACTTCATTTTCACCGACAAGCATTGCAACAACATCGCCGGGTGTTACAATTTTCTCGAAACAGAAAATCGGCTGATCCTGCTTAATGGGTCCAACTTTTTTACTTCCACCTATATCTAAATGCGTTATTATTGCCGTAATTGAAGGGTGATTTTCTATTGATGAAAAATCTATTCCTTTTATTATTGCATGCGAAACATTTGTCCGAACCATAATACCATATAATTCACCATCGAACTGATAGTCATCGGCATATTTTGCTTTGCCGGTAACTTTGGAATAACCATCCTGACGTACAACCGGCTTACCGACGATATTGAATTTTTCTTTATTCAATCAATGTTATTTATATAGTGAAAATAATCTGTTACCCTGTTTAATTACTTCTTTAAAAGTTTCCGAATCGTCAATCTCTGTTAGCTTAAAATCCTTTAGTAGAATATTTCCTTCCTGAACAACAGTTTTAATATTTGATTCGAGCGCGCCATAAATAAAATGTCCCCAGAAATTCGAACCGTTAATTGGCGTGGGTGGAATATAATCCCACACGATAAAATCAGCACGGTCATTTTCAACAATGGATGGAAAATCATCAAAATATTTTTTAACAAACGCAATTTGGTCAAAATACGACTTAATAAATAATTTGAATGCGTCTTCCATACTGTTTTTCTGATTCCGCAATAAAAGAAAATACTGCTTCATAGATTTGGCAATATTCGCATGCATTCCATCTGTTCCGATTAAGATCGGAATATTATTAGGCACTTTAGAATAAGCCGGAAGACCAACCGCATTATTCATATTTGAATCAGGATTATAAACAATTGCGCTTCCGCTCGCTGCAATTTGATAGTATTCTCTTTGAGTTAGAAATACACCATGACCCAAAATACTTTTTCCGTTAAGCAATTTGTTTTGAACAAGACGTTTTACCGGTAATTGATCAGTGTATTGTTTGCTCAGGAACCTATCACTTTTGTCTTCACATAAATGAATATGAATTCCAAGATTGTATTCTTCAATAAGCTCAAAACCTTCTGCCAAAGTATCTTCCGATAAAGTAAAAGACGCATGAAGTCCCAATAACGATTTAAGATTACTACTTGAATAGTTTTTAAGAAAATTAATATTCTCTTCAAGACCGGTTTTTGAAAGTGCTGCACCGTTCCGATCCGTAGTTTCGAAACAGAGTGCGCCCCTAATATTATTTTCTACTAATACCCCGGCAATTTTTCCAAGGCTTCCATCTGTTGCAATTGGAGAAGAGTGATGATCAAAAATATAGGTCACTCCATTCTTTATTGCTTCTATAACCGACATTTGCGCTGAAGCTTCCACCATATCAAGTGTCAGTTTCTTATCCAAATCCCACCACAAATTTTTAAGCACATTCTGGAAATTATTCATCGGTTTATTAATTGGAAGACCCTTCGCAAGACGCGAATAGAAATGATCGTGGAAATTAACAAGCGGAACAGTCAGTAATCTCCCGCCGGCATTGTAAACCGAGTTACCTGCGTTAGATTTCTTATCAATATAATCGCTAAAATTTCTCTTGAAAATTCTGGCAATCTTACCATGTTCAACCTCAAGATCGCCGAAAGATGGAACAATACTGTTATTTTCAATACGGCAAATCCATGCATTAATTATTTTAAAAGAATGCTTCTTTGCCATTTTATTTCACCGTTATAAATTTCCCATAATTATAATTATCAGTAACAGATTCATTCAAATCAAATATTTTTTCTCCGCGTAAATATGTTTGATTTACTACCGCATTAAATGTCGCGCCTTCAAATGGAGTATATTTACCTTTACTTTTCATGTTGGCTGACTTAACTAATTGAGTATTCCATAAGTCAATTAAACATAAATCCGCATAATAACCGGGCTTTAGATAACCTTTGCCAGGAATATTAAAATACTCTGCAATATTTGTTGAGAGCAGTTCGATTGTTTTTTGAAGAGTATGTCTATCCTTTAGAAATCCCTCGCTAAAAAGAAATGGAACTCTATGTTCAACGCCGGGAATTCCGCCATAAACCTCCCAGAAGTTACCTGATGATTTTTCATCTTCAGGATTACATCCCGCATGATCCGTTACAACAAATGAAATTAATCCTTCATTTAATCCTTGCCAGAGTGATTCAACATCCTTATCACATTTTACCGGGGGTGCAGTTTTAAGAAAGTTCCTAACTTTTTCGTTTTCAAAATCCCTTTGCGTGAAGTAAAGATAATGTGGGCATGTTTCTGTTGTAATATGAAGCTTAGATGATTTTGCTTTCTTGATTTGCTCTAAACCTAAGTTAGAGCTTAGATGAACAACGTGAGTTTTACAATTTACTTTTCTTACAACAGAAATTAACTTATCTATAGCAACAGCTTCTACACGCGCATCGCGGCTGTCGCAATACGCTTTCCAGTCGTTACGGTTGGCATTCTTAAACTTCAATTCGCGTGTATGAACAAGCTCTTTATCCTCGGCATGAACGGCCATCGGCTTACCGGTTTTTTCGATTACACGGGCGGCAAATTCCATCTGGCGTTCTGACAAATCGCCAAAAGTATCCATTCCAGAAATCATATACACTTTAAATGCAGCTACTCCGGCTTCGGAAAGTTCAATAATATTTTTTTGGACATCATCCTCGTTAAAATTTTTCCCGGATATTCCGCCATAAAAACAATAATCGATCAGACTTCTTCCCTTAAGTGCTGAAATCTTGTGTGTAAAATTTTCGGCCGAGGTGACAGGTGGAATTGATGTACACGGCATATCAATTACAGTTGTTACGCCACCAGCGGCAGCAGCTTTTGAAGCATGCTCAAAATCTTCACGGTATTCAAATCCAGGAGTATCAAAGTGAACATGAGAATCAATTGTACCCGGAATGGCAAGTAGAAATGTTTGTGGTTCTTCCGGATTTATAAATCCTTTTAGAATATTGTTGCAGTTCTCTTTTTCCTTAAGATCATCCCAGTCAAAATATCTTTCCGATTTCGGCTTAATATCAATAATTGTTTCATCATAAATGATATCACAAAGCTGAAGTTTATTCTCTCCGGCAGAGAGCAACACGTTTTGAATTATGTTATAATTATTTTTCATAAAAAAAAGGAGACCGATTTTTATGATTTTATTTAATCACAGTTATCGGTGTCTTAATGAATTCCAACTTGATGATTAAATTCTTCTATTAATTTATTCCAGTGTGGTACAATGGAAAATCTTTCGTTCCAGTAATTCTCATCGTACCATTGAGCATTCAACTCTTCAACATCTTTGCCCTGTTGTTCAACCCAGGTAAAATATTTCAGATTATGAATAGCCTTTTTATCATTGTAATTGAGTTCTTTAAAGTAATCGATGCTCTGATTCTTAATAACAGAAGCCCAGTCAATTTCTGCCTGAGTCTCAGAATAGTTGCCCCTATCATCGTTCATTTCTTTAAGTCGGGAATTATATAGATCAACGGAGTCTGTAAAAATTGTAAATATTATATCGTTCTCATTCATCTCGTAATACTTTGCAAGTTTGATTGCTGAAATCATATTGCAGATAGAAGAGATTCCCAGTTCATTAAGCTTCTCAATCTGCGTTTTATCTATTCCCTGTTTAGCTAGCCATTTCTTACCATCCGGCTCGTTGAATAATCTTAGAATCCGTAAAGTTTGTTCGTCGTCAATTGCTGCAACGCAATCGGTATTTTTAACATTGTGAATCCATGGTACATGCTTATCGCCTATTCCTTCTATTCTGTGACCGCCGAATCCGTTCATTAAAAGTGTAGGACATTGAAGTGCTTCTGAAGCAACAACTTTAATATTGGGAGAAATTGTTCTAAGATAATCGCCAGCGCCTATTGTTCCCGCTGATCCGGTAGCACTTATATATCCGCTGAGACGGCTCTTTTCATTTTTAATCTGATCAAATAATTTTTCGATTGTATATCCGGTCACTTCATAATGCCAGATAGGATTTCCAAATTGATCGAATTGATTGAAAATGAGGTACTAATCGCTTTGTGCTTCGAGCTCGTGGCACTTATCATAAATTTCCTTCACATTACTTTCGCATCCATGTGTTGCATAAATTTCCGCACCCATTTTTTTCAACCAGTCGAATCTTTCTCTGCTCATTTCTTCCGGTAGAATTGCGACAGCATGAACATTGAGCAAAACAGAATTGAAAGCACCTCCTCTGCAGTAATTTCCTGTGGAAGGCCACACAGCTTTGTGATATTCTGGATTAAACCTTCCCGTAACTAAATATGGAGCGAGACATCCATAAGTTGCGCCAACTTTATGTGCGCCGGTCGGGAAATATCTTCCGACAAGTCCAATGATTCTTGCTTTTACCCCCGTAATCTCTTTTGGAATTTCCAGGGAATTAATTTTGCCTATTCCACCGTTAACCGGATCGTTGCGCCAGTTGATACGGAATAAATTAAGTGGATTTGTCTCCTGCAGACCAACCGATTTTAATTTTGTTTTTATTGAATCAGGAATCGTTTCAGGTTTTTTCAGTTGCTCAAAGGTAGGTAGAATAATATTTTTCTCTCTGCAACGCTTAATTGTTTTTTGAAGATAGTCTTTGTTTTCAACTTCCCAATTCCACTTGCTCATTACTTTTCCTCACAAGAATTTCTGTAATACAAAACAAATTTACCTAAAACGATAATGAGTTGAAAATGCTTTAGAGATAATCAGTCGATTGAATGGAACCACATCAGAACTTTTTCGTTAGTAATTGGTGCGTTATAAATTATTTCTTTACCGGGTTTGAACGCTTTCATTGCATTTATAATTGCAAAATAACCGCCTATTCCATACATAAATGGCGGTTCTCCTATTGCTTTCGATTGGAACGGTCCGTATGGATTCGGAACATCTTCAAGAAAATGGATTTCAAATTCTTTGGGTGCAAAATGAATATCAGGCACTTTATAAGTTGAAAGTGCATCCGTAAGAAGTTTCCCTTCGTCATTATAAATTATCTCTTCCAGAGTCACCCATCCAAGTCCCTGTACAATTCCCCCTTCTGCCTGTCCGCGGTCTGTAACAGGATGTATACTCCTTCCGAAATCATGCACAACTTTAACAGAATCAATTACATATGTTCCGCGTAAACAATCCACTGTTGCTTCAACTAAAGCTGTTCCATATACATGGTATGCAAAAGCATCACCTTTCATTTTCTCCCTGTCGAAATAAATACTGGGAGTTGCATGATGAGCCTGTGCTGATAAACTTACTCTATTTACGTATGCATGATTAATTAATTTAACCCAGTCTACATCTGTCTTTATGCTATTCATATAAACAAATTCATCTTTTAATTCAACGCGGGAAGAATCGTCTGCTCCAAGCAATTCTTTTGCAACTTTCTTAAGCCGTTCTAAAATAAGATTACAAGCATCTATAGTTGCATATCCGTTAAGATCAGATCCTTTGCTTGCTGCTGTTGGTGAAGTATTTGCAACACGGGATGTGTTGGTTGTATCAATTCTGATTCTATCAGGATTAACAGAAAATATTCTTGAAGCGATTGACATAAGCTTCGCATTTACTCCCTGACCCATTTCAACAGCAGCCGTGCTTATATTAACACTTCCATCGGTATAAACATGAACAAGTGCGCTTGCCTGATTGAGAAATGAGGTTGTAAATGAGATCCCGAAACAGACCGGCATCAAAGCAATACCTTTTTTATAAAGTTTATTTTCATCATTAAACTTTTTCACCAGTTCAGATTGAGATTGAAAATCGAATCTCTTTTCCGTTTCTTCAAAACACTTAACTGCACGGCAATTTTCTGTCTTTTGTCCGTACGGAAATTCATCGCCTTCTTTGAGTAAATTTTTCTTTTGAATGAAAGTAGGATCAACTCCCAGTATATGCGCAGCTTTATGAATTGCAGATTCCATTACAAACATTGACTGTGGTCCGCCAAATCCGCGGAAGGCAGTGAAAGGAGGCAAATTAGTACGACAGCAATAAGCGGTTGCTTTTACATTAGGAATGTAGTAACTGTTTGTAGAATGAAATAAAGTCCTTTCAAGAATTGCAGTCGATAGATCTGCAGATGCTCCAGCATTCTGATAATACCACGCTTGATATGCAAGAATCTTTCCTTCCTTATTCAAACCAATCTTATAGTCGGATGAATACGGATGCCGCTTACCTGTCATCCGCATATCTTCCTGACGTGGTAAAATAATTTTAACAGGTCGATTTAATTTAAGCGCGGCCAGCGCAGCCATAACAGCCCATGCTGTTGCCTGATCCTCCTTACCGCCGAAACCGCCGCCAAGACGAGGTACATCAACTTCTATTTTATTCATCGGCAAATTAAGAACACGAGCAGCAATTTTCTGAACCGCTGTTGGTCCTTGAGTGGATGAAATTATTTTTACTCCACCGCCTTCAACAGGAATTGCCAGAGCCCCCTGTGTCTCCAGATATAAATGTTCCTGTGAACCCGATTCAACCTTACCTTCTATAACATAATCGCATTTCTGCCAGGCCGAGTCGACATCACCGAGCGAGAATATTCTTGGCGGAACAATTAAATTTCCTTTTTCGAATGCTTCACGAGGATCAAATATTGGTTTTAGTTTTTCAATTTCCACCTTAATCCTCTTTGCTCCTTTATGAGCCGAAACTCGGTCTTTTGCAACTACAAGTGCAATCGGTTGTCCAACAAAATGGACTTCCTTGCTTGCAAAGAGTTCTTCATCTAAAATTATTCCGCCTATTTGATTTTCACCCGGAATATCTTTATCTGTAATCACTGCATGAATGCCGCTAACTTTTAACACTTCATTAAAATCTAATTTTACTATTTTCCCGTGAGCAATCGGTGAATAGAAGACATAACCGAATAATGTTCCTTCAGGTACTGATAGGTCATCAACAAATTTAGATTCCCCGCGAACATGTTGAACAGAATCGTAACTTCTCATTTCAGCACCTCATCAATATTTAATTCGGGAAAGAGTTTTATAAAGTGTGTTTTTATCAATTGACCAAGGAGTAATGTTTTATATTCTTTTGATCCTCTTGCATCTGAGATAGGAGAAATCTCCGATTTAGCAATTTCAATTGATTGATTAATTATCAAAGGGCTGACTTCCTTTCCAGTTAAAAATTTAGAGGTTGATTTCAGGTAAAGCGGTATTGGTGCAACTCCACCCGCCGATAGTGACACTTCTTTGATCTTCCCGTTTTGAACACTGATTGAAATTGATGAGTTAACACTTGCAATATCAAGATATTTTCTTCTTGATACTTTTTCGTAATTAAACCGGAAATATTTCTTTGGAACAGGAAAAGATATTTTTTCTACTATTTCATATTTCTTTTTGTCCAGAGTTTTATAACCCAGATAAAACTCATTCAGGGGGATTACCCTCTTTTTATTTTTATACTTAAGATGAACATTAGCTGCAAGTGCTAATAAAACATTAGACATATCGCCAATGGGTGAAGCATTTACTATGTTTCCGGCAATTGTAGCTCTATTTCTAATTGGTAAAGAACCAAACAATTTAAAATGCTCTTTTAATGAGGGGAAGTATTTCAGGATTATTTTTGATTCTAAAAATTCTTCGACTGTTACAGCACCGCCGACAAATATTTTATTTTGCTCTTTAGAAATCAATTTTAGTCCGGTATCCTCGCTAACAAAATAGTTTTCCTCTTCTAATAAAGACTCCCATTTCTGAACATAGAGGTCCGTTCCTCCTGAAACAATGTTTAATTTGTTTTTCTTCTGTTTGAGTAATGATCCAGTTTTATTTTGAAGTAATTTCAACTTTTTTGGCAATTCTGAAAAGTAATGCGGAAGAATTTTTTTATCGATCAGGAAAGTAACCGGATTTACTTTAGAAATATTAATATCGTTCAGATAATTAATCGTGTTTTGAATTGCTCTTTTTATTCCGGCATATCCGGTACACCGGCAGATATTTCCATCGAGCGAAACAACGGCTTCATCTACAGAATATTTCGCGTGATTGATAAAGTAATTGGTTAAGGAGATAATAAACCCGGGGGTACAAAAACCGCACTGTGTCCCACCCTCGTCAATAAACTGTGCTTGAATGAAATTTAACTGGCTGTTATTCAATCCTTCAATAGAAACAACATGTTTTCCGATTACATCAGCAATCGGGAATAAGCAAGAATTAACCGTTTTGTATTTTATCTTATCTTTAACCAACGAACCAAGCATAATAGTGCACGCACCGCAATCACCTTCGCGGCATCCTTCTTTAGTACCGGTTAATTTTTTATAATTTCGTAGAAAGTCTAATAATGTTATAGATGGGTTAACCTGAACGGTAACAAGTTCGTTATTACAGTAAAATGAAATTAGTTTTTCCATTAGCGCACCATTGTACCAATAATAGTTTAGTACAACTTCTATGGTAAAACTAATCTATTTTTTTCAAAGAGTGAATAGCTTAAACTGTTTGTTTTCTCGTTTTAAGAAACATAAGTCCGCCAAACAGAAACATAATAATTCCCCACCATATATTCGGATGAATTTCTGAAAGCACAGTCTTTGTTTCCGGTGGATCAAATAGCTGATAAACTCCGGTTAGAAAAATTATTCCTCCAATCACAAGAAGTATTAATCCGACAAAGTACCAGATCGGTTTCATTTAATTTCTCCTTACCAGAATATTATATTTAATACAATGAGAACAACTACCGCAATTATTGCAACAAACTCCGGACGTTTCACAAACGGCAAATGTGCGTCATGTTTTTCTTCTGTTAATCCTTTTACAAGACCAATAAGTTCTTCTTTCGGTTTTTTCTTCGTGAACAAACTAATTCCAATAGTAAGTGCAAAACAAATTACCCACGCCCACCATGCGCGCCAGAAATTTGCAGCCATATCACTCTGAACAGAAGACATGGTTATAATACTTTCATTAAACCAATGAAACTTTACACCAAGCCACATTAAAAATGAAGAGAGCATTCCAGCTACCAATCCCCAGAAAGCTCCGTTTGGAGTAATCCACCAGATAAACATTCCCAGAAGCATTGTTGCAAATAACGGTGCATTAACCCACGAAAAAATTGCTTGCATATAATCCATTATACTCGGAAAACTTTTTGCCCAGTATGCTGTACCTAAAGAAATTATAACTCCAACAACTGTCGATACACGTCCCATCCACAACAAATGTGATTCCGATGCTTTCTTATTCAAAACCGATTTATAAATATCGTAAGTCCAAACTGTATTAAATGCGCTAATATTGCCGGCTTGACCAGCCATAAATCCGGCAAGCAATGCAGTAATTCCTAGTCCGACCAATCCGCTTGGATAATATCTTGCAATTAATAACGGAAGAGCGGAATCGTAATTAACCTGCCCGCCATCCTCTAAAAGTTTGAATCCGCTATTGGGATCATTCGAAAGAGCGATAGCAATTAATCCGGCAAGAATAACAATAAAAGGCAAAGCCATTTTAAAGAATGAAGCAAGAAGCGGGGTCATTCGTGCAGCTCTTAAATCTTTAGCAGAGAATGCACGCTGAACAACTAGAAAGTCCGTAGTCCAGTAACCGAATGAGAGAACAAATCCAAGTCCCAGCACAATTCCAGCCCAGTGAATAAGCATCCCATTTTGAGTTGGATCGCCGGAAGTTGACCACAATGTATTCATCGATTCCGGCAAACGATTTAATATTTGATCGAGACTTCCGATTTCAATTATTCCTAAAATTGAAACAAGGAAAAGCCCGAACCAGATTAGAAAGAACTGAATTATTTCGGTGAAGATAGCAGACATTAATCCGCTAAGAGTAACATAACCCATAACGGTTAATGCGCTTGCCCACATACTAATATTCCAATCCCATCCAAGGAATGTATGTAGAACCAGCGCCATTGCATAAAGATTTATACCCGAAACAAGTAATGTCATTATAGCGAAAGCAATTCCATTTAATACGCGCGTCTTTTCATCGAATCTTAATTTTAGATAACCGGGAATTGATTTTATTTTACTGCTGTAATAGAAAGGCATCATATAGATACCGAGGAAAACCATTGCAGGAATTGCACCGATCCAATAAAAGTGAGCAACATACATTCCGTACTTAAAAGTATTGCCGGTCATTCCAAGTAATTCGAGTGCGCCAAGGTTGGCAGATAAAAATGCTAATCCCGCAACCCAGGAAGAATTTTTTCTTCCGGCAAGAAAAAAATCTTCTTCACTTTTTGTAAATCTTTTCAAGTACCAGCCGATTCCAAGTACAAAAACAAAATAGATAAGTATAATTATCCAGTCTATAAATGTAAGTCCGATAGCTTGCATAGCAATGCCCTTTATAAATTATCGGAATAGATTGCTTTTTGATTTAAGATATTGACGGGTTGGTTTTCTTTAAATCTTTTTTTTGAATTATTTGAATTGAAGCTGAGCCGGACTTCGGGGAATAATCCTTCAGTTACAACCTTCAACTCAAAGTTCAATTCGTCATTTTGCTGCGGCGAGAAATTATTGATTTGTTCTTTCGGTTCGAGAGTTATTTTTAACATGTGTTCTTGGAATTAAAATTTGAAATCGATTCTTAGGACACGGGCAAGTTATAAAATCAAAAATTATTTTCCTAATACGCAAATCAAAATAATAAAAATTTTTTTTCTTGCGTTAATCAAAAAAAATATTAAAGATTAATTTTCATTCACAACTACAAATTCTATTTTCCATTCATTTTTTTGATGAGGTTGTAGAATTTCGCATGCGTTATTTTCAATTGCATTTGCAAGCGAGTCGCAGCAAGCATTTGTGGGTTCTAAAGCAACAGTAAAATGTTTTACTGAATTATTCTCTGGCCAGCCGCCGTAACAAAGCCATATCCCGAGATAAGGAATATTATTACAATCGAAACTAATCAGAAACGATTCCCGGTTTTTTGTTTTATGAAGTGTCGCCCAGCCCGGTTCTTTAAGTCTGGAAGAAAATAATTTTACCGCTTTGCCAAAATTTCTATCCGGTATTTTTGAATAATCATTTTTATCATCAATAAACGGCCACTCTAACGAGTCGCCCTTTTTACCTAATGACAGATCGTTCGCCCAGTAAAGAAAAACTTTTTGAATTTCATCGGTAAGATAAATTTCGTCACCTTCTTCAACATTAAGAAGCGGATGTGCTGCCCAAACATATGGTAACGGTTCTTCTTCATTATTTTCAACAAGATAATCTATTTTAAAACGGTTTTCTTCTAAATGTACTTTTTTAGAGAATGAGTAATCCCAGTTAACACCTTTGGCTGTTCTTATTAATGTTTCATCTTCTGTAATTTGATACCGCCATGGTTTAGACCATAATTGACCGTGATCCGGAAATGAAATTTGAGAACCGAGTTTAGATTTGATAGTACATGCCTCTACGGTCGGAAAACATTCATCAAAACCGCTTACATCATAATTCCGGAATGGAGCTCCATGAAAAGCTTTTTTATAAGTTTTATCTTTGTTCTGAGGTTCAAGAAGAAAATTTGTTCCTGTTTTTTTATTGATGAACCTAATCATCTTTCCGCCAATTTCAGGAAGGAATACAACTTTAATGAAATTATTTTCTAGCGAGATGTGTTCAAGGTTATTCTCTTGGTAAATCTTTAGCATAAATCCTCCGAAACATTTTGAACAACTATTTCCGGTTGAATTAATCTATTGTGTTTTCAATTAATCAATTAGATTTAATTTCATAATCTTTTGTCAACACTAATCCGTAGCTCTCATTATCTCTAATCAGAATAGACGGCTGCGGATATTTTTTACCGTTCAAGTTCACTATTATCATCGGCCAGTTGGGTGATTTAGTGAGAACTTCAAAACCATTTTTATTAACTATCATAGTCTCTTCAACTTTAGCCCCGGTAATAGTAGGATTCCATGCAAAGGGCTGATTAT
>JBBIHP010000051.1:17686-19428 GCA_037446915.1 Ignavibacteria bacterium | reverse complement strand
CGGTACCAACTAACGTAATCGGATGGATTCTGAGCAATTCTTAGAAATGCAAGTAAGTCCTTTACATGTGCAGTTTCAATAAACTTCATTCCGCCGAATTTGACATAAGGTATGTTAGCTTTATTCAATTCAATTTCTAAATCAAATGAGTGGAATGACGATCTGAATAAAACAGCAATATCATTAAGCGGAACACCTTCTTCCCGGAGCTCTAGCACTTTCTCAACAATAAACCGTGATTGCATATTTTCATTTGCAGCACTTATTATTCCCGGTAATTCACCACCGATTTTTCTGGTGAAAAGATGTTTGGGATATTTCTCGAATGCGAACTCAATAATTCGATTGGAGAAATTGAGAATTTCCTGTGTGCTTCTGTAATTCTCCTCAAGCTTAATAAGTTTTACATCTTTGAACAGCTTAGGGAATTCCATAATGTTTTTGAAATTAGCTCCACGGAATGAATAGATTGATTGTGAATCGTCGCCAACTACCATTATGTTCTGATGAATCTGCCCAAGTCCCTGAATTACTTCCGCTTGAAGTTTATTTGTATCCTGGTATTCATCCACCATTGTAAATTTTATTGTATTAAGAAAAGATTTTGCAGCGGGGGAGAACTCCATCAGAAAATCGCGCAAGTAAACTAACAAGTCGTCATAATCGAGCAGATTGTTCTGTCTCTTATAAGAAGTATAAACTTTCTGTATCTGCAAAAATTTATCGATGTATTCTGCAAAGTGAGGATATTCCTCCTCAAGAATTAATTCTACAGCTCTTCCGGTATTAACACCAAGACTAAGTACTTTGAAGATAGTTTGTTTGTTAGGAAACCTTTTTTTATGCTGGGATAGATTTAACTGTCCACGTATCAGGTTAATTACATCCTCGCTATCGCTCTGATCGAGAATTGAAAAACCATTATCAAGTTTAACTGCTTTGGCATATTTACGCAAAGTTAAATTTGCAAAAGAATGAAAAGTACCGCCGTTGATTTTAGAACACCTGTTATCAAGTAGAATTGCTGCTCTGTCCATCATTTCTTTAGCAGCTTTACGTGTAAAGGTTAGAAGTAGAATTGATTGCGGATCGTTACCAAGCTCAACTAAACGTGATACTCTGTAAACTAAAGTTCTTGTTTTCCCACTTCCCGCGCCAGCGATTACAAGATAGTTTCCTTCAACGGCTGAAACAGCTTCGTATTGTGATGGGTTAAGTTCACTCTGATAATTGATTACAAATTTTGATTCATCAACTTCAGGCGGTTTAACCGGTATCTGTCCAACTCGTTTTAACTGATATTTTTTCGGCATGTGATAAGAAAAATAGAACGCAGATTTCGCAACTGATTATGAAGTATTAGAAAATCATAATCATCATAAAAATCTGCGTTCCATTAATTTTTATTTTTCGTTTTTCATAACAACATAGTTATAAAGCCACATCAAAATTGTTGCAAGAACCCCAATCCCTATCATAGAGAACCATACCATCTCCGGTTTACCAGCTTCTTTAGAGGTTTGATATAACCATCCACCGAACGGGTCGCCGACAAAACGTGCTATCGCAATAGGTAAGAATGCATAACCCTGATAAAGTCCCTGTTGACCCGGAGGAGCAATCTCTGATATATATTCATAGTAACGTGGCGCCTGAATCATTTCCCCAATTGCAAATGCAACAATACCAGCTACAATGGTAGGAATACTCGGGTAAATTCCAATAATTATCCATATTAAACT
>JBBIHP010000051.1:0-17586 GCA_037446915.1 Ignavibacteria bacterium | reverse complement strand
AGAACAAGAAAGAGATTTTCAATTTTCTTACCGAGCGATTCAACTATATCTGTTGCCGGATTTTTAACTTCTTTGTAAAGCATTAGGTTCACAATAAGCATTGCTAAACAGGAAACAGCACTTACCATATAAACAGCCTTATTACCGAAGCTATCGCGAGTGAAATATGCAATTGTAGGTCCTAACATTGCACCGGCGTTTACAAGCCAATAATAAATTGCAAAGCCAAGTGATTTTGTTTCTGAACTAGATGTAACAGCAACAGTACCAAGTACAGAAGGTTTAATGAATGAACCCCCGAAGGCAGTTAAAATAAGGAAAACCATTAATAGCCAGTATTGATCGAATCCTGAATAAACACTACTGAACATACTCATTCCAACCGAGCCGATTAAAAAGTAACCTAACGCAAGAATTGAAAACGCAACATTAAATGCGCGTCTGAATCCCCATTTATCAGCCAGTGTTCCGCCGAGAATTGGAAGAAGGTAAATAAGTCCGCCGAAGACACCGGATAATTGTCCGGCTTGTGCTTCAGAAAATCCTAGGTCATTACGCATGTAAATCATAAAAACAATTTGCTGACCGTAATAGGCAAGCCGTTCGAATAATTCCATTACATTTGCGACCCAAAATGTAGGATGGAATCCGGCTTTCAGTTTTTGGATTTGTTCAGATAGGCTCAAAGTAACTCCGCTATTTTGTGAATCATTGAAAAAGTTGGCAAAATATAATACCTATCATTAACAAATGGAAATAGATTTATTGATTGATCAAAAATTATTTGAGAGTAGATTATTACCTTTCGATTTAAATTCAATTATTAGGTTGGCTTCATTATAATAATTAATTTTGCACAACTAATTATTGTATCTAAGGAGATAAAAAATGAAAGTTCCTTTGCTCGACTTGAAAGGGCAATATCAATCAATCAAAAAAGAAGTTGATGAAGCGGTTCAAAAAGTAATCGATTCTCAATATTTTATTATGGGTCCGGATGTTGCAAAACTTGAAGAAGAAATTTGCAACTACCTTAATTGTCAATTTGCAGTTGGTGTTTCTTCAGGTACAGATGCGCTTCTGCTTGCTTTAATGGCTCTGGATATTGAACCGGGTGATGAAGTTCTTGTTCCTACATACTCATTCTTTGCTACTGCCGGTGTTGTTGCCCGTTTAAATGCTAAACCGGTTTTAGTTGATATCGATCCGGTTTCTTTTAATATCGATACAACTAAAATAGAAAAGAAAATTACTTCCAAAACTAAAGCCATTATTCCGGTTCATTTATATGGGCAAAGTGCAGATATGAACCCGATTATGCAGCTTGCAAGAAAGTATAGTCTCTTTGTAATTGAGGATGCTGCTCAGGCAATAGGGACGCAGTATAAGGATGGAAGGTTCGTTGGTACTATCGGTGATATCGGATGTTTTTCGTTCTTCCCGAGTAAAAATTTAGGCGGTTTTGGTGATGGCGGAATAGTCACAACTAATAATCCAAATCTGGAACATAAGATGAGAATAATGCGTGTTCATGGAATGGAGCCGAAATATTATCATAAAGTTATTGGTGGAAATTTCAGATTGGATTCTATTCAAGCCGCAGTATTAAGAGTAAAGCTCCCTCATCTTGATAAATGGTCTGATAAACGCCGTAACAATGCTGCTCTTTACACAAAATATTTTATGGAATCCGGTCTCGCTAATGAAGAGGGAAAAACTACTTTTGATGATAATAATAAAGTTTTATTGCCAAAGGCAGTTTATAAACCCAGTGATGAACAGATGAAAAATGGTCTGTTAAAAAATTATCATATCTATAATCAATTTGTAATTCGTGTTGAAAAACGTGATGAGTTATTAGAGTATATGAAGAAGAAGGATATCGGTTGCGAAGTTTATTATCCTGTTCCGTTCCACAGACAGGAATGTTTCTCATATCTTGATAGCAAAGATGTAGATTTTCCTCATTCAAATAATGCTGCTAAAAATAGTATTGCTTTACCGATTTATCCGGAACTCTCTGATGAGCAGATAAAGTTTGTAGTTGATACTATTGCAAAGTTTATGAAATAATACGAATGGGAACTTAAAAATATTCCGACCCGGTATTTCTTCTGAGTCGGAATTTTTTTTATCTAATTTTTCTAAATGAACGGGGTTTTAATAATATTTCCGAAATAAGAAAAAGTTCTCTTACAGTTCTGGGTTCACTAAGCTTCTGTCTAACTTCAAGAGCTTTCTTATAGGTTTCTTTTTTGTCCTTTAGTATAATTGGTTCGGGGGTTTTAACTTTTTTCCTGGTTGTTTCTAAAGCAGCAATTCTATCATAATTAACATCCGGTATATCTTTCTCAATGGTTCTATATTCATAATTTTGTCTTTGTTCAACTTTCTTCTGAAAATCTTTTTCAGGATCCCATGAAGAATATTCCAGATCATCAGCAGTCTTAGTTGTAGAGTAACCTGTATTTTCCTCGGGTTTAGGAATTTTAATTCCGAACAATTCTTCAAGTATATCCTGAGATGATGGTTGTGAAGGGACCGGTTTGGTTGCAGTTCTTCGTTGCTGGGGAACAGGTCTTTTATACTGTTGTTGATTTTTTTTCTGTTGTTGTTTCTTTTTACCGAAAATTGAACCAAGAATACTGTAGATAACAAAAAAGAAGACAATTATTTCAATTATATTATCCATTAGTTATGATCTTTATCTTTTTTCTCTTCAGGTTTAGCAATTGTATTTCTCATGTCTGTATCAGCTTGAATATTTTTGAGATTATAATAATCCATTACTCCCAGGTTGCCTTCTCTAAAAGCTTCGGCAATTGCTTTCGGAATTTCAGCTTCAGCTTCAACAACTTTAGCTCTCATTCTTGCAACTTCGGCAACCATTTCCTGTTCAGAAGCAACAGCAGATGCTCTTCTTTCTTCAGCTTTTGCACGTGCAACTTTCAAATCGGCTTCTGCCTGATCAGTTTGTAATATAGCGCCAATATTTGTCCCTACGTCAACATCTGCAATATCAATCGATAGAATTTCAAATGCTGTTCCGGCATCCAATCCTTTGGATAATACTACTTTGGAAATACTATCAGGGTTTTCGAGTACCTCTTTATGAGTAATACTTGAACCGATAGTAGATACAATTCCTTCACCAACACGTGCTAAAATAGTTGCCTCGCCAGCACCACCAACAAGTCTTTCTAGATTTGTTCTAACTGTAATCCTTGCCATTGCTTTAAGCTGAATACCATCTTTTGCAACAGCAGATACAAGAGGAGTTTCAATTACTTTTGGATTTACAGACATTTTAACAGCTTCAAGAACATCGCGTCCAGCAAGATCAATAGCAGCTGCTTTTTCAAAACCTAAATCTAAATTTGCCTTGTTTGCTGATATTAATGCATTTACAACATTTGTAACATTACCTCCGGCTAAGTAATGAGCTTCGAGAAGTGAAATATTTAGATCTAATCCGGCTTTTGTAGCAGAGATTAAATTTCTTACTATTACTTGCGGAGATACTTTTCTAAGTCTCATTCCTATAAGATCACGGAATATTTTAACCTTTACGCCGGAAAAGTATGCCGTAATGAATAGTCCAAGCGGAACATAATAGAGCAGTATTATCAAAAAGACAACTGCTACAATGATAATTAATAAGGAAATTCCTGTTAATGCTTCCATTTATTTCTCCTATTTTTATTAAAACTGGTTACAAAATATCAATAACTGTTCATTAATACAATTAAATCCAACTATTTATATCAAAATTAAGTTCCTTGCTAAGAGGAACATCAATATTTATATTTAAGAAACAATTTAATGCATTTTAATGTTCATTCAGGTAAGATAGATAAAGGAATAATATGGAAGGGAATTTTTCAGAAAGAGTTCAGGAAGTAATAAGATTAAGCCGTGAAGAAGCTTTACGCCTTGGTCACGATTATATTGGGACGGAGCATCTTTTACTCGGTATAATTAGAGAAGGGCAGGGCGTTGCTGTAAAAATATTACGTAATCTTGATGTTGACCTTGTTAAGCTAAAAAAAGCTATTGAGGATACAGTAAGAACTTCGGGTGGAACTCTTACTATCGGTAATATTCCGCTCACTAAGCAAGCTGAAAAAGTTTTGAAGATCACCCAGATTGAATCAAAGATCTATAAATCTGATGTTATTGGGACAGAACATATATTATTATCCTTACTAAGGGATGAAGATAATATTGCTACACAGATTTTGCATCAGTTTAACGTTAATTATGATAATTCAAGGGCAGAGTTGAATTCAATACTTAGCAGCAAGAGTTCAGAAAAGGCCTCTGCTGCTCAACCTTTTACAGCTAAAAAAATTGATAAAACTAAAACTCCTGTTCTGGATAATTTTGGGCGCGATCTTACAAAATTAGCTCTTGAAGATAAACTTGATCCTGTTATTGGAAGAGAAAAAGAAATTGAAAGGGTTGCACAAGTATTAAGTAGAAGAAAAAAGAATAATCCCGTTTTGATTGGCGAACCCGGCGTTGGTAAAACAGCTATTGCTGAAGGTTTAGCTTTAAGAATTGTTTTAAGAAAAGTACCGAGAATTCTTCAGGATAAAAGAGTTGTTACACTTGATCTTGCCGGATTAGTTGCCGGAACAAAGTACAGAGGACAGTTTGAAGAGAGAATGAAAGCATTGATGACAGAACTTGAAAAAGCTGATGATGTTATTCTGTTTATAGATGAATTGCATACAATTGTTGGTGCCGGAGGTGCTTCAGGTTCTCTCGATGCTTCAAATATGTTCAAACCGGCTTTAGCAAGGGGTGATATACAGTGCATTGGTGCTACTACATTAGATGAGTACCGGAAGTTTATTGAAACAGACGGTGCTTTAGATAGAAGATTTCAGAAAGTAATGGTTGATCCGCCCAGTGCAGAAGAAACAATTAAGATTCTTGAAAACATTAAATTCAAATACGAAGAACATCATCATGTTAAATATTCCGATGAAGCTATTGATAACGCCGTCCGTTTGAGTGAAAGATATATAACTGACCGTTATTTACCTGACAAAGCTATCGATGTTATTGATGAAGCCGGCTCTCGCGTTCATATGGGTAATTTTACTGTATCGGAAGAGGTGCTTAAGCTTGAAGACGAAATAGAAAAAATTAAGCAGCTTAAAATTCAGGTAGTAAAACAACAGGATTATGAAGAAGCTGCTCGTTTACGCGATAAAGAAAGACAACTACAATCCGATCTTGAAATTGCTAAACGTGAATGGGATACTAAAACTAAAGATATTGTTTATGATGTAACCGAGGATGATATTGCCACTGTTGTTTCTATGATGACCGGTATTCCCGTTACACGAGTTGTGCAAGCTGAGTCCGAAAAATTAATGAAAATGGAAAAAGCCCTGAAAGAAAAAATTGTTGGTCAGGACGAAGCAGTTATTAAACTTAGTAAAGCCATTAGAAGAACTAGAGCAGGATTAAAAAGATCTAACAAACCGATTGGAACATTTATTTTCCTAGGTCCAACCGGTGTAGGCAAGACAGAACTTGCAAAAGAATTGGCAAGATATCTATTCGATACCGAAGAAGCTCTTATACGAATTGATATGAGCGAGTATATGGAAAAATTTGCAGTCTCAAGATTAGTAGGAGCTCCTCCGGGTTATGTTGGTTATGAAGAGGGTGGTCAACTTACCGAACGTGTACGCAGAAAACCTTATTCGGTTGTGCTGTTTGATGAAATTGAAAAAGCTCATCCCGATGTGTTTAATATACTTTTACAGGTTCTTGATGATGGACAATTAACTGATAGTCTTGGTAGAAGAGTCGATTTCCGGAATACTATTATTATCATGACTTCAAACGTTGGTACGAAAGACATAAAAACCACAGGTGGCTTTGGATTTAGTGGTCAGACTGAAGCTGATCAATATTCCCAGTTAAAGAATACAGTGGAAGATGCAATGAAACGTCTCTTCAATCCTGAGTTCTTAAACCGAATTGATGAAGCCATAGTTTTCAGAAGTCTGGATAAGGATGACATTAAGCAGATCATTACTATTGAAATGAAGGATCTTGTTAAGAACATAAGTGATAATAAAATGAGCATTGAGCTTCACAAATCTTCAATTGAATTTCTATCGGATAAGGGATTTGATCCTAAATTCGGAGCAAGACCGCTAAAGAGAGCAATCCAAAAGTATGTTGAAGATCCTTTAGCTGAAGAATTATTACTTGGGCACTTTAAGGAAGGTGACAAAATAATAGTAAAACATAAGAAGAATTCTGAAGAATTATACTTTGTACCGGCCAAAGCAGTAGAGACAGAAGAACAAAGTAATGAAGAGAAGCAATCTGTTTAATATTCTTAATAATTTATTATAATGAAATTATTTAGTAATGTAGATATAAATAAATATTTGGGACTAATCAATCATTGGAATTTCAATGGAAACATGATTGAAAAAGAGTTTATCCTTCCAAATTTTGTTGAAGCTCTTTCATTTATGTTAAAATGTGGAATTGAAGCTGAAAAATTGGACCATCATCCTGCCATGCTCCTATTTGGGTGGAATAAAGTGAGAGTAACAATATCTACTCATAGCCTTGGCGGTTTAACTGAAACTGATTTCAACTTAGCACAACAAATAGACAAAATAAATTAAATGGAAAAGCAAAATATTCTAGACATCTTCTTAAAAACAAATGCCCTTTTGAATGGGCATTTTTTATTGACATCCGGTAGGCATAGCAATCAATACTTCCAGTGTGCACTGGTATTACAATATCCTGAGTATAATGAATTAATTTGCAATAAAATTGCTGATTTCTTTAAGGATTTTGAAATTGATGTTGTAATTTCACCGGCAATCGGTGGAATAATTGTTGGGCAGGAGGTTGCCCGGCTTATTAATAAAAAATCAATATTTGCTGAGAGGGAAGATAAAAAACTGGTTTTAAGAAGAGGTTTTAACATCGAGGAAGGAAAAAAATATCTTTTATGCGAGGATGTAGTTACAACAGGTGGTTCAGTCTTCGAAGTTATGGATATAGTTCGTAATCAAGGCGGAATTGTTGCTGGTGTGGGATTTATTGTTGATAGAAGTAATAATAAGGTTCAATTTGGTGTCCCTCAATTTAGTACTCTACAACTAGAGGTTGTATCCTATCAGGCAGATGAATGCCCACTTTGCTTAGAAAATAAAATTCCTGTTGTTAAACCCGGCTCCAGAAAAGTTAAGTGACAACATAAATGGAAAAATTATGAAAAAAATTCTTTTATCACTCATTTTTACTACTCATGTTCTTCTTGCTCAAGTAATTTTTAATGATTATTTCGATGATAAATCGCTAAGACTCGATTTTTATCAAACCGGTGATCGTAGTACCGAATTGATTTCGTTCGACAAATTAATTGAAGAATCGATCTGGAGTGGATCAAAGGTAAGTCTGATTGACAAGTTTGGATATGGCAACTATATGTTAAAAATCATTGATGCCGATTCCAAAGCACTCATCTATTCGAAAGGATTTTCAACATTATTCCAGGAATGGCAGACAACAGAAGAAGCTAAACATATTCAAAGAAGTATGTCCGGCTCTGTCGTATTTCCATTTCCAAAAAATAAAGTAATTGTTGAGATTTTAAAACGCGATAGAAAAAACAATTTTGATAAAAAATTTGAGTATCCAGTTGATCCTAAAAGTTATTTTATAATAAAAGAAAAAGTAAAACCTTATCCCGATTTCAAGGTTCATTACTCTGGAGAACCTTCTAAAAAATTAGATATTGTACTCTTGCCTGAAGGGTATTCTGAAAATGAAATGGAAAAATTTAAAGAGGATTGTAAAAGATTTTCTGAATATCTATTTGAATATTCACCATTCAAGGAGAATCGTGACAAAATAAATATCTGGGGTGTAGAAGCTCCATCACCAGAAAGCGGAACAGATATTCCAGGCAAAAATGTTTGGGTAAGAACTCTGCTTAATTCTCACTTTTATACTTTTGATAGCGAAAGATATCTTATGACTACTGATTATCATTCAATAAGAGATTTAGCCGCTAACGCCCCAAACGATCAGATATTCATACTTGTAAATACTTCTAAATATGGCGGTGGTGGAATTTACAACTATTACAATGTTACTTCTGTAGATAATCAAGCTTCCAAACAGGTATTTATTCATGAGTTCGGACATGGATTGGCAGGACTTGCTGATGAATATGGTGACGATCCTACATACCAGGATTTTTATCCTCCAGATGTTGAACCCTGGGAACCTAATATTACTACCTTAGTAAACTTTGATAGTAAATGGAAAAAAGATGTGGATAAAAGCACACCGATACCAACACCGGACGAAGAGAAGTTTAGAAACAAAATTGGTGCTTTTGAAGGAGCTGGATATGTTCCTAAAGGTGTTTATAGATCTACTCATAACAGCTTAATGAGAGCATTTAGCTCGAATGAGTTTAATAAAGTTTGCAAAGATGTACTTGAACAAATTATTCTCTCATATACAGAATAAAATATGGATCAAAAAAGATTACTTAAAACAATCGATTCAATAGCAAGCGGCTACTATAAAACCGATGTTGAATTATTGCAATCTGTTGTTAAAGAATTGGTAATGAGTAGTAAATTTAATGTTACCGGCGGAAGAGTATGGAAATTATCCCAATCTAAAAAAGCTTACAGGTTATTGTTTCAGACGGGTAATGTTCAAAAAATTCCGGATGATTTTTTACTTCCTCTTAAAGAGTACCCGATATTTGATAAAATTGCAAATGATAGAACAATCCTTACAGATGAAACAAACAAGACTCTTATCTCAAAAGGAATCTTCAGGTATTCTGCTTCAGGTGTAGGAAAAAAAATATCTCTGGGTAACAAAAAATATTATGAATACCTGCTCGCAGTTAACAGCGATAATATCGATGAAGATTTAAGATATACTTTAAATATTGTTGCTACGGTTTTAACATCGCGTCTTAAAGAACGATTTTTACTGCAAGCCCGTAAAAATCTTATTCAGGATATTGATAAAGCTAAAGAATTGCAGAGAAGCATTTTACCCGAACATGCATATAAATTTCACTTCTATGAAATTTTCGGAGTTACAGTTCCCGCTGATACAGTTGCCGGTGACTTTTATGATTATTTAAAAATAGGAGATGATGAAGAGCGTCTTGGAGTTGTTGTGGGTGATGCGGCATCCAAAGGATTAGCTGCTTCTGCAGAAGCAATGTATATATCCGGTGCAATCAGAATGGCAAGCACTTTCCAGATTAAGATTACGCCGATGATGAATAGAATAAATCAGCTTGTAAATAAAATATTCAGCGATGATAAATTTTCATCATTATTTTATGGAGAATTATCAATAGATAAAAAAGGATTATTCCTGTATGCAAATGCCGGCCAGAATCCGCCTCTTTTTTATCATAAAAAAAGTAAAACTTTTTCTACACTGGATCCTACAGGTCCGTTACTGGGTCCTGCTCCTAATTCAAGATATGAAACCGACAGTATTAATTTTAAACCGGGTGATATACTTGTAATTTATTCCGATGGAGTTGTAGATGCTGCAAATGAAAAATATGAATTTTACGAAGAGAAACGATTAAGAAAAATTATTCATTCGTCACTACATCTTTCAGCAAAAGAAATTGTTCATTCAATACTGGATGATGTTATAAAATTTGAGAGTTCAGAACCCGGTTATCAGGATGATAAAACCATTGTTGTTATTAAAAGGAATGATGAATGAATCTGGAAGAAAAAATTTTTAATGCCGGAATTGTAGGTGCCGGCGGTGCCGGATTTCCTACTCATATTAAAGCTAAATCCAAAGTTGAATATGTTTTAGTTAACGGTGCGGAATGCGAACCATTACTACATAAAGATTACGAAATTATGGTCAACTTTGCACCTGAAATAATTAACGGTGTTGAAGCAATGGTTAAACAGACTTCTGCAAAGAAAGCTTATTTTGGAATTAAATCGAAGAATGTAAATGCCATTGAAGTAGTTGAAAATAATCTGAGTAACGGCAAAATTGAAATGTGTGAGCTTGGGGATTTTTATCCATCCGGAGATGAGTACGAACTAGTTTATGCTGCAACTAATCGGTTAATTCCTTCTCACGGATTACCAATTGACGTTGGCTGTATTGTTAATAATGTAGAAACATTTTATAATATATCAAGAGCAATAGAAGATAAACCCCTTACTCATAAGTTTGTATGTATTGCCGGTGCTGTTAAAAATCCTCAAACATTTTTTACACCGGTTGGCACCAGCATCCGTGAATTAATAGAGCATGCCGGCGGTGCTAAAGTACAGGACTATGGAATTTTTGTAAGCGGTATTCTAATGGGCAAATTAACTTTCGATAATTCGGAAGTAGTTACTAAAACGACAGCCGGAATAATAATTTTACCAAAAGATCATTACCTTATTAAACGTCAGGAACGTCCGATCAATGATATGAATAGGATTGGTAAATCTGCATGCGATCAATGCAGTTACTGTACTGAATTCTGCCCAAGATATTTACTTGGATATGATGTTCAACCGCATAAGGTTATGCGTTCACTCGTCTTTACTACAACAGGTGAAGCTGTATGGAATCAATACGCTGATCTATGCTGCTCATGCGGATTGTGTTCTTTGTATTCATGTCCCGAAGATCTTTACCCGCGCGAAGCATGCGATCAGGGAAAAGATTATATGAGAAAAGCCGGATTAAAATATGAACAGCCAAAACAGGTTAGAGTTCATCCTATAAAAGAGGGGAGACGTGTTCCATTAAAAATGCTTATGAAGAAAATGGACATTTTAAAGTATGATGCTCACACACCGTTTAATAAAATTGGTCCGCAACCTTCTAATGTTAAAATCTTGCTTAAGCAGCATGTAGGTGTTCCTGCTACCCCGGTTGTAGGTTTAGGTGATTCGGTTAAAGAAGGGGATTTGATAGCAGATATTGAAAGTGGTAAACTTGGTGCAAGAATTCATGCTTCGATAAGTGGAAAAGTAATTCATGTTAGCAGTGAGTTTATTAGAATATCTAAGTAAACAAAATAATGTCTTTTAAGAAGAAAATTTATTGAAGGGAATATTATGGAAATGAATTCACTTGGATTAATAGAATTAACAAGTATAGCTGCCGGAATGCAAGCTTGCGATATTATGTTAAAGACATCTAAAGTAGAATTGATTTTGTCCCGCACAATTTGTTCAGGCAAATATATGGTTCTTATTGGCGGTGATGTTGCGGAAGTTCAGTCCGCAGTTGATAATGCAGCAAATCAAATTGATTTTGCAGTGATAGACACATTTGTAATACCGAATGTTCATAAAGATATTTTCCCGGCACTTTCGGGTCATTCAAATGTAAGCATGCTCGAGGCATTAGGAATAATTGAATCTTTTTCTGTTGCATCATTAATTGAAGGAGCAGATGCTGCTGTTAAAGCTGCTAATGTTAGAATTATTGAAATCCGTCTTGCAATGGCATTGGGTGGAAAAGCATTCTGCACTATTACAGGAGAGGTAGCTGCGGTCCAGAGCGCTGTTGATTCCGGTGCTAAATTAATAGCAGATAAAGGCTTGTTGGTAAATAAGGTTGTAATACCTCAGCCAAGACCGGAATTACTTAGTGAAATGGTCTAAGTTATTTAGCAAACGGAGTCTTATTAATTACCCTTTTAGCTAATCCGTTCAATGATTCAATTAGTACTTTTTCTAAGTTCATTTCAGGGCTATACCTTTCTTTTACTACAGCGTTACCAGCAATAACAACTTTTGCATTTTTATTATCATAGAAAAAGTACTTGTTCCTAATAACGAACTCCAGTTTATATAATTTATTTGGTTTAAGCAGTGGATCAAGGCCAGGAAGTTTTTCGGTTGATACAACTTTAGCCGGATCTGATGAATCTATTTCTTCAAGTTCGAAACCGATTTTATAATCTTCAAAAAACAGCACATAATCAATCCCTTCCTGTTCATATTTAAGAGATGATTTAGGGACCATTATTTCAACTTTTTCTTCTTCATTAACAACAAATTCTTTTTTCTCAAATTGAGGTGGGATGGAATAAGATGATGTAGAGACACTTATAAATTTTGACATATTCTTTAATTCTATCGGTAAATAATCTCGCTGATACTCAAAAAACGTGTTCCTTACTTTCCTAAGATTATCTAATGTAAACAATTCTAATGCTTGCAAAATATCAATTTCATTCACTTTAGTAACAATTAACCGGGATTCAGGAGCTGCATTTTTGAAATTATCATCAATATAAAATTTTGATGGAGTGCAAGAGATAATTAACACTGAAACAGATATAACGGATAAGAATAATTTTATTTTCATTATATACCCACTTTGTTATTCCCGAATCAATCTACTAAAAATATTTAGAAAATAAAATGTTATTAATTTGTTATGACTTAATTTTTCTTTTTAACATGAATACGGTAAAAAATAAAAGGTGAAATTGTGACCCAGATAAGTACAATTATCCAGAGTCTTCCTTCAAGAATATTGTAATCGTATAATAGCTTTTCCCAAGTATGACCCATAATAAAATGACCGAATAAGAATTCAAAAACAATAGTCATTAATAGCCACATCAATCCGATCTGTACCGACTCCTTTGATGATTTTATTTTCCATTTACCTGTTATAATCCATATATAAATTGCGAAAAATAGTATCCCTGTGACAACGGACAGTTGATGAGCCGATAAATTATCTAAAAAGGTAACATAAAATCCTTGTCGTAATGCTCCATTAATTATAGCGATTACAATCATAGGAAACCATAGAAGAAAATATTTAGTAATCATTAATTACCTCTGTAAAAGATTCGTTATTAGTTTTATTAATAAATTTATTTAACAGCAATGCACTCAATTTCTATAAGCACATCTTTTGGCAAACGGGTAACCTGGACAGTTGAACGTGCCGGTCTATGTCCTTCAAATTCATCTTCATATAACTTATTCATTTTACTAAAATCATTAAGATCGGTCATAAAAACTGTGCACTTAACAACATTACTCATCTTTGTCCCGGCTGCTTTTAATACGGCTTTAATGTTCTTGAATATTTGTCTTGTCTGGCTTTCAATATTATTACCGACAATTTGATTTGTAGAAGGATCGATTGCAATTTGACCCGATAAAAAAAGAAAACCGTTTGACTCAATAGCCTGAGAGTAAGGACCAATTGCCTCCGGAGCGTCATATGTTTTTACAACACGTATTTTGTTCTGTGCAAATAAATTAACTGAGAGTACAACAATCAGTAAAAATATTATTCTGGTTTTCATATTTCACCTCAATATTATTATTGATAACAATAAATATTATTCAAATTCTTTAGGTACACCACAGATAAACACAAAAGGTTTGTCAACTAATTTATTTTTGTACTGATGTTTTTCGTTAGGTAAGACAAGTGCAAAGTCACCTTTCTTTAACGGCTTCTCTTCACCATTCTCATTTATTAAAACTCCTTCACCATCTATTATGTAATTCAACTGTTCATAATCATGATTATGAAATGGAGTAAATCCATCCGGTTCTACTGTGAATACACGAAGTGAAAAATTTGGTGTTCCGTCCTTACTGGAAATTGGTATCTGCTTTATTACTTTATCTGATCCGGGCATTGTTACCCGGTTTTTATCGACTTCCGAGATGTTTATTACTTTCATATAAAATCCTTTCTAATTTTACTTTCAAAATAACATAAAAGGGAAGTTTCTTCAATAAAACTATTTCTAATTTTGCAGTGTTATAAAAATAAAAACGGGGTAGTAATGTATAATCTAAAGAAGCGTTACGGAAACTGGGCACTTATAACAGGGGCTTCTTCTGGTATCGGTGAAGAATTTGCAAGAGTATTTGCTATTGAAGGAATTAATTTGGTATTAGTTGCAAGAAGGAAAGACCGTCTTGATAAACTTGCCGAAGAATTGAGAAATGATCATAACATCGAAGTAATTGTTTGCAGTACCGATTTATCCAATGAGAATTTTCTAGAAAGTATTTTAAAAGAAATTGACGGAAGTGAGATAATGATTCTGGTTAATAATGCCGGAATAGGAAAACCGGGTGAATTTAACTACACTGATATTAAATACGATTCTGATATGATTAAATTAAACTGTCTGGCACCGGTTGTTCTAACCGATTATTTTGTAAAAACGATGATCAAAAAAAGAAAAGGTGCAATTATTTTTCTGGGAAGTGTGGTTGCATATCAGCCAACACCGGTTATGGCTGCATATGCTGCTACTAAGGCATTTAATTTTTCATTTGGAAATGCACTCTGTTATGAAGTAAAAAAATATGGAATTGATGTACTAACTGTTAATCCGGGCAATACTGCAACAGAATTTAACCGTATGGTTCTGGACGATAATAGTATCCTTAGCCGAACAGCCGGGCAAGTAGTAAATAGTGCATTAAAATCACTTGGTAAAAAACCAAATGTTGTTGATGGATTCCTTAATAAATTGATTACAACTTTTTCCAAATATGGAAACATTAGATTTATTGTTACTGTAACCGGATTAATAATGAGTAAATTATACAAGAAAAATTATCCGTCTAAACAGACCAATCAAATTGCAAAATAACGTAAATGTTAACTAGAAGTCCTTGTTAATTGAATGGCGTGCAATATTCAACGAAATATAGATTGCAATCACGGAGACTAAAGTAATAGGTATAAGAGGGTAGAGAAAGTTGGATAGATCATAAGGTTTATTTATCATAATCGCTAAAAAGTAATTACTCATAGGTTTGAAAATTAGAAGGATTATAAAAAACATATAGACAATATTTATCAGGAAAGTTATTGATGCGCCCTGAGATGATGCAAGTCTTATGGCGTTTTTTTCTTTAAAGTTTGCAAAAAGTCCACCCATACCAAAGTTTATACTGATAATTGTTGCTGTTGCTACAAAGCTTATAATAAATGCCATTAGTTTAATTTGTATTGCAAACCTGTAGTTGGTAAAATAACTTAGGACAAGACTTATAACCAGAATGAAAATACCAAATAAATTGATACGGTTATTTATTATAGATGAATTGTCCACAGGAGCAGATTTTAATTTCCAGAATGCTTCTCCTTCAAGGCTGATCAATGGGAAAATAAATCTTAAGGATAAAGTAGAAATCAACAATAGATTGAATAGGAATACTGATAAATATATTCCGGTTTGTAAGTAAAAATTTCCCAACCCGACATATTTAATCCCTTTCACGCTCAACAGAAAAATAAATATCAGCAATAAAAGAACAATTAAATGTATCCATTGATTGGGCTCTCTAAAGAAATTTAGAAAATCTCTCTTTATTAGGGATTCAGTTAACGGTTTAAAACTGGATTTCTTCTCAAAACCGAAAAGAGGTTGTTTCTGCTTTTTATTAGAAAAGTGTTCTGCGGTAAGTGTTAGATTCATTAACCAGGTGGAGAAATACCACCTTTTCCCAAGATAAATAGCCAAAGTAAAAAGAATTAATGATACGCCTATTTGTAAAAATGTTAGTGGCATTGCATAAAAAATTATATCGTTGGAGATCCAGTAAGCCGATTCAGACAGCCAGCTATTTGGTAAATATTTAATAAATGCCGGGATCAATTCGCTAAAGTATAAATCCTTGTTAACAAATGGATAGTGTTTCAAAACAGAATTGGCAAGATCTAAAGGTGAATTAATCCTGAAGAAAAACAGAATGAAGATTAAGTATAGGAATGCAAATCCGTAAATAACTTTTCTCGGGTTAATTTTGGATGCCAGTTTAATTAGAAGCAGCAGTATTATTACGCCAAGCGAACCGGCGCTTAACATAAAGGGGATGAAGTTCCCTATAAAAAGTAGAACAAGCGAACTGAATTTAATATTGAAATAGGAGACATAACCGGCAAGAACCGAAAGAAGTATCAGAAGTAATGTAGAAGAACTATAGAAAAAATTATCAAGAAATTTAAGGAGGAATATTTTATATGGAATTACAGGTTTTGTGAACAGGTAACTTACTTCGTTTGATTTATAGAGTGTTGAATATGATACAATTATATTACCGATATTAACCGAAACAAAGAATATGAAGAGGGTTATTGACATGAACTCGTGAAGTAAGAATAAGCCAATTTTAATTTCCGATATCAAAAACCAGATGATTCTTTTTGTAAAGAAAAAAGCACCCAGCGCAAAACCAATATAAATTAACGAGCTTCCAAAATTCTTTAGCAAGCTTGTTATATCTATTCTTGTATTTAACCGGATAAATATGATTAACTTATATTTTAGTATGTGTAAAATCTGCTTCATTCTTCATTTGTAAGCTGGATGAAAAGCTCTTCAAGGTTATTATTTTTTTCTTCTTTTAATCTGCTTAGTGCAGTAAGTGTATCATCAAAGATTATGTTCCCTTTATTTATAATTCCTACCTTTGTACATATTTCTTCTACTACATTTAAGCTATGTGTGGACATAAATATTGTAGTTCCATTTTTGACTGAATCAGTAAAGAAATTTTTTACGATGTATGCACTCTGTGGATCCAGTCCAACCATTGGTTCATCTACTACAATAAGTTTGGGATTATGAAGAAATGCTGATGCGATTGTAATCCTTTGTTTCATCCCCTGTGAATACTCTTCGGTTCGTTTATCAACCCAGCTTTCTATTTTAAGAAGCTCTAATAACTCTGCTATACGATCGGTCAACACTTTTTTATTAATTCCGTACAGACCACCACTAAAATAGAGAAACTCTCTACCGGTTAATTTATCATATAAGAACGGCTGGTCGGGTATATAACCCAATTTCATTTTAGATTCAACCTGATTTAGCCATACATCTTTACCATCAAGAAGAATATTTCCGGAAGTTGGCGAGAGTAATCCGGTTATCATTTTAATTGTAGTTGTTTTACCGGCACCGTTAGGACCAAGGAAACCGAAAAGTTCTCCTTTATCAATTGTTAAATTGATTTTGTTTACAGCCAGAAACTGACCGTATTTCTTCGATAGATTTTTAATTGTAAGCATATAAAAGGGAAGTGCTATTAATAATTAACCGATTGAACATCTTCTAGAATGATTGTTTTAAGATCAACATCGCTCGGGTTTAATATACCAAGAATTCTTTGTTCCTGATTTGTAATCGACTTGTATAAAATTGTTTTAGCAGCTTTTGAGTTAAGATTTGTTAATTCACCCCGTTCGTTTAATTCCACAAATATTTCGAGTAGAACTTGTAATGCGCCTTCATCTAAAATGTAACCAAGATTATCAGCAATTTCCGCAGCAATTGTAAGCAGTTCACGCGGTGAATAGTTTTCAAAATTAAACTGATGCGGGATTTTTTCTTTTAATGAAGGATACCTTTTTATAAGACTTTTAATTTCGTCGGATGAACCTTCTAAAAAGATAACGAGCTTATGACGGTATTGATCCACCAATCTGCCGATAGTATCAAGCACAATAAATCCATTCTCATTTTCGTCATGAATCAGTGAATACGCATCTTCAATAAACAGTGTT
>JBBIHP010000050.1:0-19737 GCA_037446915.1 Ignavibacteria bacterium | reverse complement strand
AAATCACCGAAAAGAATTTCACATGCTGCTCTTAATCTGCTTTTCGAGAAAATCTACCTGGGAAAAGAACGAATCCCAGTTTTTATCCGTTCTTCCTACTTCGCGGCATTTTTCAATTGTTCTAAGAGCATCAACATATTTTTTTTGTGCAAATAAAATTTTTGCTTTGAAAAAATATGATACATAGCCGCCGCCGTATAGAATCGCTTTGTCAGCCCAATCAAGTGCTTCGTTTAAAAATACTTCCTTCTCGGCTGCAAATTTTACACATGCATTATAAACAGATGGATCTTGCGGACTCTTATTAATTGCATCTTTCATTTTAAGATATGCCTGGCTTGCAAGATCTGAAGTAACAACAAACGACACCTGGAGATTTTCCCAGTTCATCGAAACAAGGCATGATGCATCAGTAACTTCTGTAAAGCAATACTGAAGCTGCTCGCAATAACGGGATTGTGCCGGTTGAATGGTGAATCTTAGGTAATCATTCTCCGGTTTGTGGCTTAGTCCCCATATTTTTGATTCGGTGTTCAAAATAATCGTCCACTTTTCTTCTGATGGTATCATAAAGAGGGAATAAATTCCCGCAGCAACTTTATTACCGCCAATCGTAACATCGGTAGTAAATTGAATTGTTGTTGCCTCGTTAGCACCGGCTCGCCATACTTTATCGTATGGAACAAGTGCTCCCCAGATTTTACGGTTGTGAACGCTTGGACGGCTGTAATTAATTGTTACTATAGTATATCCAAAAGTTTGCGATACGGTTGCTTGCGGACTAACCCTTGGTTGTTCAAACTGGGCATTTAATGTAACAACAAAAAGAAAAAACGAAAATATTGCTAGAAATTTTTTCATGCTATTTCCTTTATAAACTTTGATTTGAATCCGGTTATAAATTCGGCTGTAAATTAATGAAAGGATTGGAACAATACTAATCATAAAATCGGTGCTAAGAATAGATAGTTTTAAATAATCGATTTAAAAAGAGAAGCCCCGACCTTAAGCCGGGGCTTTTTCACACACACCCTCGCGGGTTGAGCATGCTCAACCTACGTAATTTTATTACTTCATCAATATCATCTTCTTGCTGATGTTTACGTTGTTACCAACTAACCTATAAACATATACTCCGGATGCCAATTTGGTTGCATCAAAGTTAACTTTATGGATTCCTGCATTCATTTCGCCGTCCATCAATGTAACTACTTCCTGGCCAAGTATGTTGTAAACCTTAAGGTTGAACTTACCTGCTTCGGGTAATGCAAACTGAATTGTTGTTGTCGGGTTGAACGGGTTAGGATAGTTCTGGCTTAACTCGATTGTTGTCGGTAATTCAGAATTATCATCAACGCTTGTTAATCCTTGTCCTTTGGACATATAAATCTTGCCGTCTTTAGTTCCAACCATAACAGCATCATCATTCGGGCTAACCATTACAGAGCTAACTCCAAATCCGCCCATTCCAAGAGATGTCCATGTATTTCCGTTATCAGAAGATTCGAATACACCGCTTGCCCATGAAGCAACATATATTTTTCCTGATCCGTCAACTACTATTGAATAGATGAACTGAACATTAATATCAAGCTTAGTCCATGTTGAACCGTTATCCAAAGAACGGTAGAGGCCGTCGCCGTATGAAGAGGCGAATACTGCTGTAGATGTTGCGCCGAGAGCCCAGATCATATTGTTGCCAACTGTTGCTGGAGTCCAATTAACACCACCATTAATTGATTTGAATACTCCGCCGCCAACTGTACCACAGAACAATGTTGTTCCTTTTACTGTTAATGACTGAACTGTTGTAAAGTATCCTAAACCGTTATTTGCGGGTGTCCAGGTAGATCCGTTATCTGCAGATTTGTAAACTCCGAATCCCCATGTTCCTGCATAGATAATTCCATTGCTAACTGTAAGAGCGTGAACGTCCATTCCGGTTAATGATGTAAGAGTCCATGTTGAACCATCGTATTTGTAAACACCCATTTCGGTTGCTGCAAAGATGTATCCGTTGTTTGCAGTTAATGCCCAGATAAATCCAACGGTCATATTATTATTTATTCTTGTCCAGTTCAAACCATTATTTGTAGATAGATAAATCTTACCGCCCCATGTTCCTGCATAAATTTTACCGTTGTTGTAGATTAATGAGTAAACAATTTCTCCGCTTCCAAAACCATTAACCTGCTGCCAGTCGTTTCCATTTCCATTGCCATTATTGTTTCCGGTGCTTGTATTGCTGAATAATACTTTTACATTTGCAGAGTTGTTGTTTGGATTAGGATCTATTGTTAATACTGAATGAATAGATGCATTGTTGATAACTTCCTTTTCGTATGGAATATTTCCATTGAAAGGAGCTAAGTTCATTTGTCCCATACCTTCTAATGATTTACAAATCATTTGACCGTTAATTACACCGGCAACAAAGTTAACATGAGCTTTTGGTGCAAGAACAGAACCGCGAATATCGATTCCCTGAATTGTAATTGATGTTGCCTGGTAGAAGTTATAGAGAACATTACCAATTGAAGTACCGTTAACTGTTAATCCGCCGGTCCATGTTATTGATGTTCCGTTAACATTTACAAGAACTACAGAACCGTTTGGAACAGTTATGCTTACGTTATTTGCATTCGATAAATCTGAACCGTTAACAGAGAATACGTTTAAGAAAGGATCTGTTCCGGTAAGATTTAATCCGCCCCACTGCATTGTCGTAGATCCGTTGGCTGTATAACCACTTAATGTTGCAGAAAGATTTAATAAGAATGCTTTGGCTGCTGCAAAATTAATCGGACTGCCCTGTTCAATTGTTCCTTCAACACTAACTGCAGAAATTGGTAAGTTAGTTGTGTTTCCGTAAACAACATTTCCGTTATAAACTGCACCGCTTGAGTATTGTAAATGACCACCAACGATTAATACGTCGCCACTGTTGTTAGGTAATTGATCGCCAACACTGTAGTTTGCAAAGGAAGCGTTTCCGCCGATTGCTGCTTTGCCCTGTGTATCTGATGATGGTTGATTAACATCTTCGAGTACAAAGAGGTTAAAATCTTTTGCTATACCAAGATCGAATGTTCCGTTGTTAACCTGATCGCAATCTGCTTTTACATTTATTGTTAAGGTAGCTGTTGCGCCGTTATTAAGATCTCCAACGCCCCAGAATCCTGTTGTGTAATTGTATAATCCCTGTGATGTTGAGTGCGATTGATAAATTGCGCCTACCGGTAATAGATCATAAAGAACTATACCTTGTGATTTATCCGGACCATTATTCTTAACTGTAATTGTATAGAAGAATGTTTCGCCGCACTGAACCGGAGTTTTGCTTGCTGTTTTCTTTACTTCGAGATCTGCTTGTTTTGGCTGACAGATAACATTAACCGTATGGTTGTCGTCATCGCGAACAGTATTGTTACCAAAATTATATCCTGTTAATTCCGGATGACCGATTACCCATGCATTGTTTGTTAGGTTACCGCAATCTGTTTCGTCAGTTGTATATTCATATGTGAATGTCTCGCTCTGACCCGGATAGAGTTTCAAATATTTTATTTTGTGATCGCCAGCCGGCATTAACATAGGATCGTAAACATTTGCGCCACCGGAAAGGAGAATATCACCGCAATTTGTTACCGTAAATGAATAAGTGATCTTTTCACCAACATTGATAGATGTTGGGCCGGATTTTTGTAAATCAACACAAACCTTGAAGAAGCCGAAATCGATTGTTAAGTCGTCGTTGCAATTTACTGTTACGCTTGCTGTTCTGTTTGTTAAGTCGCCATCGCTATCTTTTGCGTCGTTTGTTCCTTTATCCTTGAATGTTAAGAACCATTTTTCGCTTTGTGAACCGACCAATACTCCTCCGGATACAAAGTTGCTTGCTGCTATTCTTACTTTGTAGGTGCCGTTAAGTACGTTGTTGAATTCATAATATCCATTTGCATTTGTAGTTGTTGTTAAAAGAACATTATTCTGAGAGTTGAGTAATTCAACTACTACGCCGGGTATTCCAATTTCGTTGGCGTCTTGAATTCCATTAGCATTTGCATCGTGCCATACAAAATCACCAATTTTATTTTTGCATTCTTCTTTAATTAAACCGGCATCCCAAGTAAGATCGTTTTCGCCCGGCGTTAAAGTTGTGCAAATTGTTTTTCCTGTTGTTAAATCTGCATCGGAATCTTTTGCATCATCGCTGCCGGCATCTTTAGTTGTAAATGTATATCCGGAAGGAAGAATAAATTGAATATAATAGTCGCCGGGAACTAAATTGTTAAATAAATAGAAACCGTTTGCGTCAGTTGTTTTTGTTCCAATTAAGTTATTGTTGCAGTCATACAACTTAACTGTTACGCCGGATACTCCGGGTTCGCCGTTATCCTGAATTCCATTCTTATTCAAATCTTCCCATACTCTATCACCGATTGATGCTTTAACGTTTTCGTTACAATCCAGATAACCCTTATCAACTGTTCCGTTATCAAAGTTTTCATTTATCTTTGTAGCTGCGTCGTTAATTTCGCTGAATGTAAACCCGCTTAAGCTTCCGCCTCCAAGTGCTAATTCTGCTAAAGCTAAAAATTGATTAACTGTATATCCTGTAAATGGTCCGCTCTTAATAACCAGACTGCCAAGAGGAGAAACATTGCTGCCAATATATCCAGCGGCTGAATAATTAACATTTAATTTGAGCGCAACAACCTGTCCGGCAAGAACACTAATAGAAGTTGCTGTTGGGTTTGTGTAATTCTGTGTTAATGCACTGGCTGTTCCGCCTTGTGGTAAAAAGTTTTTTACTGCTGTTGCTGTAGTAAGTGTAAGCTTATAAGTTGAACCAACAACTAATCCGGATGGAAAAACATTATCAAAATACATATCTCTAATTTGACCGGGACCGCTGTTAGAAGGACTTCCCCAACCGCCCTGTGTATATGTTGTAAATCCTTTTAGATCGCATTGAGCCGGTGTGTACCAGGTAATTGTTCCATTAACTTGTTTTGTATCGAATGCTGGAGTTGCAAGAACTAATTTTTGTTTGCTGTTCGGATTTAATTTATGAACGTATCTTGTTCCCTGAGGAATAACAACGTCTGCTTTAGCTTTAATAGTTGCAGAACCAATTCCGGAATAAGTTAATGAGATTGGCCCGCCCTTACCGCTAGCATTAGTAACTACAGATGATGTGCTTAATGAACCAAGTGTTGTTGTCAATTGAATCGTAACATTCGAAACAGGATTACCGTCGATATCAAATGCAAAGACTAAAAATGTTGCCGGTGTTCCCTGTGCGTAAGATGCTGCTGGAGGAACAATCAAAAGAGTTTCAACCGGTTTTACATTATTATGATTTGCTGTTGCATCAGCAATAATAGCAAGTGCTCTTGCTTTTACATCGGCATCGTTTGATATTGTGTTAGCATTAAGACCATCACTAAAATGCCAAATGGCTAATTGAATAGCTGCTGATTCTTTTTCTAAGCTCGTTGTTTGTCCGGGGTAACCTGTCTTGTAAGGATAATAATTGTTAAGGATGTAGGTTATTTCTGAAGGGGTAGATCCTTCGTCCCAGTAATCTTCATTAGTTGCTAAGTAGTTAGCAATATCAATACAGTAGAAATATTTTTCTGCACCGTTTAATGTTCCCTTAAATGTACCCGCAAACGTTGTAGAATTTTGATTGCTATAGGGATTAGTGTAAGTAATATTTTTACCGACTGCAGTACCTGAAATTTTTGCAATACTCGTATAATCAGTAATGCTCTTTACTCCACTTTTGTTTTGTGCAAAAGAGAAGGAAGAAAAACTCAATATGAGTGAAAGAATTAAAATCACTCTTAAATAAAGTTTCGGCTGATTTACCATTTGATACTCCTTTGTGATTAAACTTTTAATGGAGTAGATAAAACAATACTGGTGCCACATAAAAGCTTCTTTTTTGCGGTGTTTTCGAAGGATTCTGGTGATAAAAAAATGCCCTTGTGTTTCAAAATGATAAAGTGATCCCTAAATAAACCTCCCCGGATTATTAATAAATGGTGATTTTAAGCAGAATTATTTAGAAGTGCCTTTCTAATTCTATCTATAATATAAAGCAATGTTTAACTGTGAATTGTCTGTTGATTAACGGATGGCTAAACTTTTGATGGGCTAAAAGAGAAATTATCTCAAATTGATTCTATTTTAGGATACAAATACGGGGCGGTTATTTATTCCGCCCCGATTTGATTGCTATACCCTCTCTATTTTGCTAATATCATCTTCTTGCTGATGTTAACATTATTTCCGGTTAGTTTGTAAATATAAACTCCCGAAGAAAGTCTGCTTGCATCAAAGTTTACTTTATGAATTCCAGAGCTCATCTGTCCATCAACAAGCGTTGCTATTTCCTGACCAAGTATGTTATACACTTTAAGTGTGAATATACCCGCTTCAGGAATTGCAAACCGAATTACAGTTGAAGGATTAAATGGGTTAGGATAATTCTGATTCAGTTCGAATTTGGTTGGAACTGATTCATCGTTATCTGAAACACTTGTTAAACCGCCGGATTTGGATAAGAAGATCTTTCCTTCTTTGGTTCCTATCAATACATCATTATTATCCGGATTTACAACAATGGCGCTAACACCGAGTCCTCCCATTCCAAGCGAGGTCCATGTGTTTCCATTATCGCTCGACATAAACACTCCGGTAGTCCATGATGCAACATAAACCTTTCCGGTATTATCAACTACAACAGAATAAATAAACGGTGCATTCAGATTTGTTACTTTACTCCATGTAGTTCCACCATTTAACGATCTGTATAATCCATCTCCATAAGTTCCGGCAAAGAGTTTTGTATTAAGAGGATTAATTGCGGGAATTGCCGCAACAGACCAAACAAAATCATAACCAACATTAAGTTTAGTCCACAATCCTCCTCCGTTAAGAGTAACAAATACTCCGCCGCCGAACGAAGCGGCATAAGCAATGTTTGCAGATGTTGCAACAACAGATTGAATTGCAAGGTAACCCCCAAACCCGCTATTTATTTCTGTCCATGTTGTTCCCATATTGGTAGATTTATACATACCGGAACCCCATGTAGCAGCATACAATACTTTTGTAGAAAGAGTCTTTCCAATTGAAATTGAATGGACATCTTTACCGGCAAGCGAAGTAAGTATCCAGTTGGTTCCATCGTATTTATAAACACCCTGTTCGGTTGCAGCAAAAATCAGGTTGTCGCTATCAACAGCCAACGACCAGATAAATCCAACAAACATATTGTTGTTTATTCTTGTCCAGGTTTGGCCCTGATTGGTAGATTTGTAAATTTTTCCGCCCCAGGTGCCGGCATAAATTGCGCTGTTGCTATATGCCATTGTGTAAACAATTTCACCCGCGGCAAATCCATTTACAGACTGCCAGTTATTTCCATTATTGTTTCCGTTATTATTTCCATTCGAATTGCTTGATGAAGAAACCGGTTTTACTTTAACACTTGCAGAATTATTATTCGGATTAGGATCTTCTGTTAATGTTGATGTAATAGAAGCAAAGTTTGTTACTTCTTTTTCGTATGGAATATAACCGATAAATTTACACTGATTGAACTGTCCGGAATTAAACTGTCCGGAACCAGCCATCGATTTAACTATTACCTGTCCGTTAACTACGCCGGATGGAAAATGTAATGCTGCAAAAGGTGCAAGGATAGAACCTCTAACATCAATTCCCTGAAGTGTAAGATTTGTAGCTTGATAGAAATTGAAAAGTACATTTTCTTTAGCCGTGCCATTAACAGACAATCCTCCGCTCCAGCTAACATTTGTCCCGTTAATATTAACAAGAACAACCGAACCGTTTGGCGCGTTAATAGTTACATTGTTTGCAGTTGACAAATCTGAACCATTAACAGCAAATACATTAAGATAAGGATCGGTTCCTGTTAATGTTAATCCGCCCCACTGCAATGCAACTGTTCCGTTTGGTGTATATCCGCCAAGAGTTGTAGATAAATTTTGCAGATATGCTTTCGCTGCAGCAAAATCAATTGGATTATCCTGTCTTAAGGTTCCGCCGGTTATACTTACAGCATTTTGCGGTAGATTTGTACTAACGCCATACACAACGTTGCCGTTATAAACTGCACCGCTTATGTATGTAAGTGTTCCGCCTACAATCAACACATCTCCGCTGTTTGGTGGAAGCTGGTCGCCAACACTGTAATTCGCAAGATATGCATTGCCACCAACCGCTAATTTGCCCTGTGTATCGGAAGATGGTTGATTAAGGTTTTCGAAAACAAAAAGATTGAAATCTTTTGCAACACCAAGATCATAATATGCGCTTGAGATCTGATCGCAATCTACTTTAGCGGTAATTGCTAATGTTGCAAATGAGCCGTTGTTCAAGTCTCCTACTATCCACTTACCTGTATTTGGATCGTATGAACCCTGTGATGTCGTATTAGAAATATATACAAGTCCTTGAGGTAATAGATCTGTTACTTCAATTCCCTTTGCTTTGTCCGGTCCGTCATTTGTTACTTTTATAGTAAAGTTAACATTCTCGCCGCAATTAGGATTGCTCTTGTTAACTGTCTTTTCAATTCTAACATCGGCAATTTTTTCTTCAATCAATCCCGCGTCAACATTAATTATTGTTTCACCAAGTCCAAGAGTAAAGCAATCTGTTTTGCCGGTGGAGATGTTTGCGTCGGAATCAATATCATCATTTATTCCCTGGTTCGCCGGCGCGAATGAATATCCGTCGGGAAGAATAAATTGTATGTAATAACTTCCGGGTGCGAGGTTCGAGAAATAATAATTACCATTTGAATTAGTTGTTGTTTGAGCAATAAAATTATCGCTGCAATCGTAAAGCTTAACAACTATTCCGGGCAATCCGTCTTCTCCCGCATCCTGAATTCCATTTTTATTTAAGTCGTTCCATACTCTATCGCCAATTGAACCATTAGCATATAGCCCGGCATCAAGATTAGTTATAGTTTCTCCAAGTGCAAGAGTAATACAGTCTGTCTTGCCGTTTGTGATGTTTGCATCGGAATCTAAATCGTCATTACCGCCCTGATCTGGTTGTGTAAATACATAACCGGATGGAGTAACGAACTGAACATAATAACTTCCTGGCGCAAGATTGTTAAAAGAGTAATTTCCGTTTGCATCAGTTGTTGTTGTTGCAATTAAATTATCGGCGCAATCATAAAGTTTAACTGTTACGTCCGGCAATCCGCTTTCGTTAGAATCCTGTATTCCGTCTTTATCTAAATCATTCCATACTTTATCGCCAATGGAACCGGTTGGAATTAAGCCCGCATCAAGATTTGTGATTGTTTGACCAAGTGATAATGCTGTACAGTCTGTTTTTCCTGTTGCAACATCTGCATCGGAATCCAAATTGTCATCGCTTCCCTGATTGATTTGAGTAAACGCATAGCCGGAAGGCAATACAAACTGAACATAATAACTGCCCGGACGCAAATTACTGAACTTATAAATACCATTTGAGTTGGTTGTTGTCTGGGCAATAAAATTATCGCTGCAATCGTAAAGTTTTGCTATAACACCGGGAATTCCGTTTTCACCAGCATCCTGAATTCCATTCTTGTTCGTATCATTCCAAACTTTATCGCCGATAGAACCGTTTGGTCTTAAACCGGCGTCAATATTTTTGTTCGGTTCGCCTCCGGCAAGAGTAATAATTCCGGTTTTTCCCGTTAATGGATTTGCATCGGAATTTTTTGAACCGTTAAGACCTTGCGAGTCGGCATTTTGAATTGTAAAATCATACTGCGAAGGATTAACAAACTCAACCTGATAATTTCCGGGTAATAATCCCAGGAATATGTAATAACCGTTTGCATCGGTTGTTGTTGTTGCGATTAGATTTCCATCGCCATCATAAAGTTTAACAGTTACTCCCTGTATTCCGGGTTCGTTTAAATCCTGTATTCCATTTTGATTAATATCGTCCCATACAAAATCACCGATTCTTCCATATAAAGGAGTTATGCTTGAGAAATTAATTGTTGTGCCGATTGCAGAAGCATATCCTGAATTCAAGATTCGTTCTGTTCCGGGTTCTAAATCCTCAAAATCTTTTATCAACACTCTAAATGTAACTTCATAAGATCCTCTTACCGGAAGTGCTGAAGCCGGATCGAGTATAATTCCGCTACCATCAAGAGGGAAAGCAGTTCCCGAACCATTATCAGGAATTTGTGAAGTTACTCCAAATGAATTTTTAAAGAATGTTGTATTTGGAACATAAATAGTATTTGCCGGTAAATTATCAAACAATAATAAATCCGGTACCGGTGCGCGGCTAATATTATTTACAACAATTTTGTAGATCAATTCATCGCCCGGTGAAATAAATCCGTCGCCATCATTATCCTGATATAATGTTCCGTTCTTTCCAGCATCAAACAATGGAAGTGGTGGAATACCCGAACCAACATCTAAGCCCGGAGCAGCTGCGCTTGCTGTTAATGGATCCTGTCCCCAGGCTGCTGCAAGTTTAACTCCCGAAGTCAGTGTATATAGAAGCATTCCGGTTTGATTTCCAGAAGGATTATAAACTTTTGCACGATCCAGTTCTCTAAGACTTAAAGCCACATCATATTTGTTTCCATTAGGATCGGTTAATGGACCGGTAAACGGATTTGCATCATAATCAACATAAACTGTTACTGCTGTATTACCATTACCTATTGGTGTAACATAAATGGGGTTACCGTTTTCGTTCGGATTGGTTGATGAAGTTGGATCTCTACCTATTCCTAAACCAATTAATACTTGTGGTGTAAGAGCCGATTCCGGAACAAGAGCAAATCCCCAATCCCATGTTCTGTTTGCACCTAAATTTGTGCTGCTGTTGTTTGCATCTGTTGCAGATAATGCAAAGAATTTTGAACCGTCTTCAGTAAAAAATTTTGCGCCGTAACCATCGGGTATAACCTGTCTTGCATATCCGCCGGCACTAACTGTAATCGAATTTGTTGTTAATGTGTTTCCCCCCGATCCAGTTCTTGTTGTATATTTAACTGTAATGCTTGATGTGTTTGGATTATACAACCAGACAACCGTGCTTGTACCGGAAATACTTTGTGCATTATCCGGAGTTGAAACCGGTTCATAATAGGCAGTTGACCAGAAATTAGTTGGGAGGAGTTGAAACCAACGAGCTTCAAACTGATCGCCCCTATCGCCTGTTAACAATGTAATATGTACCGGCTTACTGGAAAGAATTCTTGCGCCAACATTTACATTACCATTCACAAGATGCGCTTGACCTTCAAGAAGATTTACAGTTGTTTCATATGAGCCGTTTGCGTCTGCATCAATCTGAACAGTTGCCCCGCCAACACCAGCTATTATTGAAAGACCTACGTAAGTAAAAATTCTATATGATGTAGAGTTCGGAATATTTTCACCAACAGGAACTCTGAAATCTGTTCCCCAACTTTCTGTATCATATACTTCGAGGGCATCTGCCAATAAAGTGTTCGGGCCCGTTGTCCATCCTGTTCTTGCAACAGAAACAGTTTTTGTTGCAGCTATTCTATCTCCACCATCAAAATCAATTACTGATTGACGGGTGGTTGTTGTAACAGGATTATTTAGAATAATTACAGTGCCGGAATTTATAATATCACCGGGATTTAAAGGAGGTGCTCCGTTTGCCGGATTACCATCGCCCCATATTTGTGTCCCGCCAGGATTAGTAATACTATAAAGATTGAGCGGGTTTGAAATATCTGCATCAAATCCATTCTCCCATTGATCATAATATATAACTGTATTATCGGCTATTGCCGCTATCGAGATATATGTTTGAACCGGGTTTGTAGACGCTGTTCCATTTGTATTAATTGTTTGTAATGCCTGAAGGATTTGATTCTCCGGTAATGGTACATAAAAAAACTGAACCGGAACCGGGTTTGTTGATTGCGCAATTATTGAAAGCGGAGATGCGAACACCATAACTAAAAATACTAAAGTGGTTATCGCCGTTTTCCACAACAGAAACTTGCGCGAAAAATTTGAAATCGTCTTTTGACTATTCATATATACCTTTCATTTGTTCATTATTTTTTAAAATCAAAAATCTTTCAACCGACTTTTTTAAATCGGTCTGCAAGACTGTAATAGCCCTGATTAAACCGGCTTTGTCCCGGTTCGTTTATAATTTTGTAACGACTTCTTTGACCGCCCTGATAAAACTGTTCGGCTGCCATTGAATCTCTTTCTATTCTCCGAATTACTGAGGAATTCTCCACCACTACTCGCGCCGGTGAAACTTGCGCTTCTGCAGCCAAATAAATTTTATTGGATAAGATTGTTCTGCGAAAATGGAGCTCTTCGAAATTTCTTCTTCGCTTTCTTAGAATTGAACCGATATATGAGATTGCAATCAGAAGAAGCATAATAATTGCTGCCAGCGCAACCGAAGAATAAACAACATCAATTAGCTGCATTGAACCTCCGTTTAATATCCGGACACCAAAATGATTCCGGTTATGTAATGATTTTTGTATTTTGAATTGCGGATAGAGATTTAGTAACAATCCAAACCGCATGCGCCCCCGCATTAAAGCCCTAATAATTAGTGAATTGTACTTGTTTCTATCACCGATCTAAATAAAGCTCTGCGTACCCAATAAGCGCCTCCGTTTTTTTAGTTTGATATTTTTATTATCTGTAAAAACTGTATTCCACAAACCCGCGGCTCTTTATGCCCTTGGTTGCTTGCTTAATATTTTTTATTTGTTAGTACCTGATAGCCTTTCTCATAAATACCGTTTAATCAGAAAAATATTTTTCTGGTTAAATTTTTAGTAGAGCCTCACATTCAATACCGGTGCCAGTTATAGAATTCGATTTGGCTGAAAATTCTTCGAAAAAATTTTTATGGTCTGTTCCAAAATGAAAAAGGGGAAATTTTTGAGGCACTATTTAATTCGGCCAAGGTACTCTTTATAAAAGGGAAAGTGGTTACTAGATGAAAATTTTTTTACCCTGGCACAACCTTTTGGTGGTTATGCGAGTCTAAATTTTTGTCGATCATTGAAAATTTATAAATCCAATGGGGGGAAATTATAATGTCCATAAAAAAACTGACCGTTCTATTATTGTTGCCGATAATTACGCTGGCAACGGGAAAAGCCAGTAACGAAAAAATTGTCCTCGCTTATAAATTAAGCAACATCAACATAAGCCTTGATGGAAAACTTACCGAACCAATCTGGCAAAAAGAACCAATTAAGGAGTTTGTTCAGAAAGATCCTAACGAAGGAACGCTTGCCACAGAACAAACCAATGTATGGGTTGCCTTTGATAATGAATATATCTATGTGGCTGCCAAGTTATTTGATTCCAGACCAGAACAAATAGATGCAAGCATTGCGCGTAGAGACAATTACTTTTCATCCGATTGGTTTGCATTTTACGTAGATCCTTACAACGATAAAAAAACCGGTTACTTCTTTGGTGTTAATGCCGGCGGAACCTTGCTCGATGGCGTTCTATTTAACGATAGCTGGGATGACTGGTCGTGGGATGGAATCTGGGAAACAAAAACAACAATTGATAAAGACGGCTGGACTGTTGAAATGAGAATCCCTTTTTCCCAGATGCGCTTTAATCATGCTGATGCGATGACATGGGGGGTAAATTTTTACCGCGAAGTAAAAAGAAATAATGAAAAATCTTATTACGTAATGGTACCAAAAGCAGAAAGCGGATTTGTTTCGCGTTTTGCGCAACTCGAAGGACTAAACGGAATTCAACCCAAGCAACGTTTTGAGATGATGCCTTACATGGTTCAAAAAGCACAATATCTTGTTCATGATAAAGGCGATCCATTCTATAAATCAAATCAATACAAAACTTCTTTTGGCGCTGATTTTAAAGTAGGTATCGGAAGTAATTTAAATATTGATGCAACAATCAATCCGGATTTTGGACAGGTAGAAGTTGATCCGGCCGTAATCAATTTATCTGCGTTTGAATCTTACTTCAATGAGAAGCGACCTTTTTTTATAGAAGGAATGGATAATTTTTATTTTGGAATTGGCGGTGCAAACAATAACTGGGGATTTAATTTTGGCTGGCCGGAATTATTTTATTCGAGAAGAATCGGTAGATCTCCACGCGGCAATACTTCTGATGCAGAATACCTGAACTACCCGACCGAAACTAGAATATTGGGCGCCGCAAAATTAACCGGAAAGCTTAATGAATCCACAACACTCGGAGCTATCTCTGCTATAACTGAAAGAACTTATGCAACGTTATGGAATAATGGAATTAGAACCGGCGAAGAGATTGAACCGCTTACATTTTATAATGTATTAAGATCCAAAAAAGAATTTAACGAAGGAAAACAATCGCTTGGCTTTATGTTCACAAGCGTTAACAGAGCTTTTAATCAAAACTCATTATCAGACAATCTTGCAAAAAATGCTTATGCATTTGGATTGGATGGGTGGACTTTTTTAGATGATAACAAAGAATATGTTTTAACAGGTGCTTTTGCCGGCACATATGTCAACGGTTCAAAAGAATATTTGAAGAATTTACAGAAACAACCTTACCGTTATTTCCAGAGACCGGATGATCCATTCATATCATTCGATCCCGAAAGAACTTCTTTAACAGGTTATTACGGAAGAGTAATGCTTAATAAACAACAGGGGAATTTCTACATAAACTCTGCATTAGGATTTGTATCCCCGGGATTCGAACAAAACGATCTCGGCTTTCAATGGATGGCGGATAGAATAAACCTTCATACCGTTTTAGGATACCGCTGGTTTGAACCGGACAGCATCTTCAGATCGAAACAGGTTTATGCTTCATATTCACGATCAATGAATTTTAGCGGTGAAACAATTAGTAATTTTCTATGGTACCGGCTTGGCGCAACATTTCAAAATTATTATGAACTTGCATTGTGGGGTAACTACAATTTCGAAACTTATAATCCTTCCCTTACCCGCGGCGGTCCGATGGGCATAAATCCATCTTCATATTATTTCTGGGTTTTCGGAAGTACGGATAGAAGAGAAAAAATATCTATTAATGGTGAAGTCGATTTTTCAAGAAATGCTATCGGTGCAAAATATAACATGCTGTATCTTTCGCTTACATGGAAACCAAGTACACAGCTTACATTAAGTATCGGTCCCTCTTTCGAAGTAAGTAAAGCGTTGCAGCAATGGGTAAAAAACATTAGCGATCCACTTGCCGTTAACACTTATAATACGAGATATGTTTTCTCAACAATTCAGCAGCATACCCTTTCTGCAAATATCAGATTGAACTGGACTTTTACTCCCACGCTTAGTTTACAATTATTTATGCAGCCGTTCTTTGCCGTTGGCGAGTACTCTGACTTTAAAGAACTTGCCAAGCCGCGTTCTCTAAAATATAATTACTACGGACAAAACGGATCGACAATAAATTATGATAAGGACAATGAAGAATATAATGTTGACCCCGATGGAAACGGACCGGCACAATCATTTACTTTCGGCAACCCGGATTTCAATTACAAATCTTTGAGAGGTACTGTAGTATTAAGATGGGAAGCAATGCCGGGTTCAACACTTTATTTTGTATGGTCGCATAACCAGACAAATTTTGATAATGCCGGTGAATTTAATTTTGCGAGAGACTTTAAACAATTATGGAATTCAAAAGGTGATGATGTTATTATGGTTAAATTTTCCTACTGGCTCGATATGTAAGGATGACGAGGTGGTATTACTTCATAAATAAAGCCCGGTTAAACGCCGGGTTTTTTATTGCGTGGTCTTCCGGTAATTCATAATTGCAAGAAGATTAAAACCAATTGCAAACAATAATATTATGCCAAAATGTTTTAGCAGATCGGAAAAGCCGCTTCCTTTAAGAACAATCATCCGCATTACTTCTATAAAATAGCTTACGGGATTAATATATGTAAGTGCTCGCGCCCAATCCGGCATGTTTTCTATCGGCGCAAACAATCCGCCAAGCAAAATAAAAATCATCATACAGAAATATGAAATAAACATTGCTTGCTGCTGTGTCTCTGCAAATGTTGATGTAAAAAGTCCGAAGCCGAGTAGTGCTATCAAATATATTGCGGCAAAAAGATAAATAAGTAAATAACCTCCGGCGGGAACAATTCCGTAAACGATGTAGCTTACAACAAATCCAATTGATAAAATAACCAATCCCAGAATCCAGAAAGGAATTAACTTACCAAGAATAAACTGATGTTTTTTTATCGGCGTAACATTAAGCTGTTCTATTGTTCCGGCTTCTTTTTCCTTAACAATGTTAAGCGATGCTAAAAGGAAACCAACAATTGTTACAAGAAGAGCAAGTATTCCCGGAACAAAAAAATATTTGTAATTCATTTTGGGGTTGAACCAGTTAGATGAAACAACTTCAATTACTGGCTGTGCGTTCATACGCGGCTGCTGAATCCAGTCCATTCTTATATCATTATTGAAATCTCTTATTATAGAGTTAGAGTATGCAACCGCCAGTCCGGCAGTCTGCCCCGATATTGCATTTGCGGCAATCATTATTTTGGATTTATTCTCTCTTACAAGTTCGTGTTCAAATCCCGATGGTATTGTTATTATGATATCGGCTTTGTCCTGTTCAACAACGCTCAATGCTTTTTGGTAGGACTCCGAAAAATCAGTAAGTCTGAAATATCCCGTAGATGTTATTTTATTGATCAGCTTTCTCGAGTATTCAGATCGATCAAGATCAATAACGCTTAAATTTATGTTCCTCATTTCATAATTAACCGCCAGCGGAAGAACTATCAATTGAACAACCGGAACAACAAGTATTGCTCTTAAAATTAATTTATTCCTGAAGATCTGAATAAATTCCTTTATTAATAAAAATTTCAGCGCTCTCATTGTAATCTTATTTTAAAACGTTTTATACTTATTAGAATAAAAACGGCTGTCATCGCCGCCAGGACAATGGTTTCCTTCCAGATTCCTTCAGGACCCATTCCCTTAATCATTACATTTTTTATAATTATTATATACCATTTTGCCGGGGAAAAATTTGCGATCCATTGAAGAATATCCGGCATGTTTGCAACTGGAAAAGCATATCCGCTTAACATAACAACTGGAAGCATTAAACCGACCAGAGAGATTAACATTGCTGCAAGCTGGGAGTTTGTTACCGTTGATATCAGCAGTCCCAGCGATAACGCACACAATATATAAAGAATCGTAACCGATGTTAGTAGAATTAAACTTCCGTGTATCGGCATATCAAGAAGTGTTGTGCTTAACAACAGAATTGTTGCAACATTTACAATTGATAAAATAAAATATGGAATCGCCTTGCTGATTATTACAAGCCATGGTTTCATTGGCGAGACAAGTAATATTTCCATTGTTCCAAATTCCTTTTCGCGGACAACTGAGATGGAAGTCATCATCGCAGAAACAAGAAGCAATATAAGTCCCATTACGCCCGGAACGGAAGTATAAGCTCCTTTAAGCTGCGGGTTGTAGAGCATTCTAAGTTCGGTCTCAATTGTTAAAGGTAGTTTGTTCAATTCCATCAATTCGGTTTGATAATCCATTATAACCGCACTTACATAATTTGCGAGCGTTGTTGCCTGGTTCGGATCGGTTGCGTCTGAGATAATTTGTATTTGTGCTTTGTTTGTGTGTAATAATTCATTTTGAAAATTCGGCTGGAAAACGATCGCTAACTTTATTTTGCCCGATTTGAAAGCGCTCTCAATCTGATCACTATTATTAATTGTTCTTTCAATTTGAAAATACTCCGTGCTTTCAATTCGGTTAATTAACAACTGAGTAATTTCATCCTTCGAGTTGTCGAGAACGGCTACTTTAGCATTACGCACTTCTGTTGTAATTGCAAATCCGAAAATTATTAACTGGATAACGGGCATACCGAAAAGAACAAGCATTGTTCTTCTATCGCGAAGGATGTGATTAAATTCTTTTTTAACAAATGATAATAGCTGTTTCATTTTATATTTATTAATTCGCTCTTACTACTTTTCTATTTTTCATACGATTTAATCGCTCCTTTTTGCGCCACGAGCAAGCAGAACAAAAACATCATCAATGGAAGAGGCATTATACTTTTCTTTTAATCCAGCCGGGGAATCGAGCGCTTTTATTACGCCATCCACAAGAATTGTAATCCGGTTGCAATACTCGGCTTCGTCCATATAATGAGTTGTTACAAATACAGTTATTCCAATACTTGCGGCTTCATAAATCATATCCCAGAATTGACGGCGCGTTATAGGATCCACTCCACTTGTCGGCTCGTCGAGAAAAACTATTCTCGGGTTATGAATAATCGCAAGACTGAAAGCGAGTTTCTGTTTCCAGCCAAGCGGAAGCGATTCAACTAATTTATCTGCTTCGTTCTTCAGATTTAATTTATCAATTAATTTGCTGCTTCTTTCTTTAATCTGATCATCACTCAATCCGTAAATACCGCCGAACAATTGAATGTTTTCCATAATCGTAAGGTCTTCATATAAAGAAAACTTCTGGCTCATATACCCGATATTTTTTTTTATCTGCTCTGTCTGTTTGTAAATATCATAACCGGCAATAATTGCATTTCCGCTTGTCGGTTTTAAAATTCCAATTAACATTTTCATTGCTGTTGTCTTACCCGCACCATTAGCACCGAGGAATCCAAAAATTTCCCCGCGCTTTACTTCAAACGAAATTTTGTTTACTGCGGTAAAGTCGCCAAATCTTTTTGTCAGCTCTTCTGTTTTAATTACTGTTTCATTAGTCATTTAATACTATTACTTTTTCTCAGTTTTTTAATATGTTGCATTTATTTGTTCATCAGGTGCATAAAACAATCTTCAATGGTCGGTTCTATAATCGAAACCGATGCGCGCGTGTGTCCCGCAGATTCCAAATAGTTTTCCAAATCAACAGCACTTATGCTGCTATCATTAACAACAAGATGATGATTTTCTCCAAAAGCAAAACAAGTTTCTGTCTTGGGATATGAACGTAAGTCCGTTAAGAGTTTAAACATATCCTGAGACTGTACGGCAAAAAGATTCCTTTTGAATTTACTGATAATATTTTTCGGTGTATCGATTTCTAATATTTTTCCTTTTTGAATTAACGCAATTCGATCGCATAATTTAGCTTCGTCCATATAAGGGGTTGATACAAGAATGCTTATGCCCCGTGTTTTAAGTCGTTTTAACATTTCCCAGAATTCTTTTCTTGATACAGGATCCACGCCTGTTGTTGGTTCATCAAGAAAAAGAATTTTCGGTTTATGAATAAGAGCGCAACACAGTGCGAGCTTCTGTTTCATTCCGCCGCTTAATTTTCCAGCTCGGCGGTTCTTAAAAGGTTCGAGCTGTTTATATATCTCTTCTATTAATTCGTAATTCTCTTTTATGGTAGTATTAAAAACCGTTGCAAAGAATTCGAGATTTTCTTCAACTGTTAAGTCCTGGTAAAGAGAAAATTTGCCCGGCATATAACCAACAATATTTCTTATCTCTCTCCAATCATTTACAACATCAAGATCATAAACCTTTGCGTGTCCGTTATCGGGCAATACAAGTGTGGTAAGAATTCTAAAAAGAGTTGTCTTTCCAGCGCCGTCGGGTCCAATCAAACCAAAAATTTCCCCGTCATCAACAGCAAATGAAATA
>JBBIHP010000049.1:0-19935 GCA_037446915.1 Ignavibacteria bacterium | reverse complement strand
ATAGCTTATTTAACAAAAAAATAATCGATTCAACCGGTATATCATCAAGTTCATTTCAATTAACCGGTTTGAAGAATACAGCAAAATATTTCTGGCGTGTTAATACGGTTAATAATTATGGAATATCATTATGGTCCGTTACTTATTCATTTGTTACAAAGTTAACTGAACCCGGTTTAATTTATCCGTATGATAATTCCATCGATATTTCTCCGGGGACAAAACTGATCTGGGAAAGAATAGATGTTGCAGAGAACTATTCAATAGAGATTGCTTTAGACAGCACTTTCTCCGAAATTTATTATTCCGAAGATGGAATCAAAGATACCAGTATTCAGGTAAGCGGACTAACTACATTTACAAAATATTATTGGCGTGTGCGGTCAGAAAATCAAATTGCAAAATCTGGTTGGTCGCCAGTAAAATCTTTTAATGTAAGCGGATACTTTTATAAAGGATACGATTATGGTAATCAGGCAATTTATCACCCGCTTTACGTTTTACTGAGCGGTGGATTTGATATGATTCAAGTTGGTGATAAAAGAGATATAAAGAATTTTCCTTATAAAACTGCATCAACAAATATCTGGAGGAATTTGTCAAATCCATTTAAACCGATCAATAATTATGGCTGGTGGAATTTTATTAAAGATCAGGTTTTACCTCTATCGCTAAATAAAAAGAACGCACAATTTTTTCCGAATTATACTCTTCATCTTATTGGCGGGGGAATGGAATACGCTGCACTTAAAGAATGGTTTGAATATAACAATTATTCGGGCGCCGGTTGGCTCTCTGCTGCAACTGTAATGGCTTATCACTTAGTAAATGAAATTGCTGAAAATGGAAATTATGTCGGCTATGACGTTGACCCGATTGCCGATATCTACATTTTTGATATAGGTGGAATTTTATTGTTTACTTCAGAAAGTGTAAAACGTTTTTTTGCTGAGGATCTTAATCTTGCGGATTGGTCACAGCAACCATCTTTCTCAATTAGAAACGGAGAGTTGCACAATAATGGACAGTTCTTTTCTGTAAGATGGAAATTTCCATTTTTAGATTCCTGGTATGCATTCTATTATTTCGGTACAAATGGCGTGGGCGGGTTATCTTATAAATTCAAAGATGGTAGCGGAATTTCAGTTGGGTTTGGACTTAGAGCAAGTGATTTAATTCTATTAGATGAGAAGACTAATAAAAAAACCTTAGGACTGGTCGGGAACCTGGGCATCTTTTATGATAAGAATAATTCTTTGTTAGCTAGTCTTTCAGTTACAATTAAAACCGATTACATGGTTAATGTAAACATCTATCCGGGTATAATTAAGATTGGCGAGATTTCTCCTGGACTCTGGGGGGCTTACGGGCAAAATGGAAATGTAATTCTTGGGTTTACTTTTTCGTGGCTTCCATTCGGTGGAGCATATACTGTTAAGTAATACACCTTGTCTTCAAACCAGACCCTAACTTTAAATTTTATTTAGCGTTTAACCTGCAATTATCTCTAATATTAATTCTCCTGAACAGAATCATAATTTTCCTTTAATATTTGCTTTATTGCAATAATTTCTCTTTTTTCACAGTTAATTAGTTTTGGTTCAGGGGCAGTTGATTTTATAAAGAAAATAAATGAAAGTATATATCCAGTGATGAAAATTTTACTGACTTAGTTCGATAATCGAATTGGACGACTTTGATATTTTTGGAAGGGGGATTAACAGATACTTTCCAATGGTAAATTAACTCGATCTGGTTATGAGGGTAGTAATATGAACCTAATCAACAAAAAAAATTTATTTATTTCGGTTTTGTTTGGCGCAGCGGCCTATCTAATTATTATTAACAAAATTTTCTTTACATTACCCGGTACTCAATTGTTGACTGACCCGAGAGAAATTTTTTTAATTCTTGGTTCAGCTATTACCGGGCCGGTTGGCGGAATAATTATTGGTATTATTTCGTCATTAGCCGAACCTAATAAAGATATGATCTATTATGTTGCTGCTCAACATATTCTGGGAGGATTCCTTGTTGGCTTGTTTTATAAAAAATTGATCTTTGAAAAATTTAGAATGCCTTTACTCTTTCTGGCCTGGATTGTTTTAGTCTTCATTTATTACTTTTTTTTCTACATCCCCATCTTCGTCTTTACATTTATTGTGTACAATTCATTTATCGATTCAATGATCAAAGGTGACCTTTCATTATTTACAACTTTGTTTAATGTGTACAAAGGATGGATCCCGGAATTTATTTTTACGGCTATATTTACTTCCTTGTTTTTAGTTGCAATGCCAGAAAGATTTAGAAAACCAATTTGGGGGAAACCAGTAGATGTATCGATAAATAATATCCCAGATGCAGAACAGAAACTCTCTTCTGAAACTATTTATACAAATAATATTTTACCAATCCGGTTAATCCTCTGGTTTATTCTTTTAGCAGTCGTTCCAATTCTTTTACTGGGGATATCAATTAGAAAAGATGTTATTGATTCAGTATTAAAACATGAGGCTCAGTTAAGGGAATCTTTGACCAATACTTATAAACAGAAATTTTATGAGCTGCCAAGAAAAGATTTGATAAACAATTTAAAAGAAATTATGAAAGATGTTGACGGTGAATTATTTATTATGGGAAAACTAGGTGAATATGCATTATGTGTAGATTCTGTTAATGAGGGAAGAAGTGTCGCTCTCGATTATTCTCCTGATATTGTAAATAGAATTATTAAAATGAAAAATGGTAGAATTATTGATCAGGAAAAAAATATCAGTATTGGGTTTGCTACATATCAGGGTAAAATGCATGACTTTATGATTGTCTCTGTCTCTAATCCAAAAACCATTCTGGAAATTTCATCTCGGTTAGAAAAAGATGTCTTTAGCAAACTTGCTGTCGGTCTTGTCTTTATTTCCATTTCACTAATAATAATAATCTGGATATTGATCAAAATTCCTCTGACAAAATTTAAAACTGTAATTTCTAAATTCAGTCAAGGCAATCGCGATATTCGCGTTCCAGCAAATGAAATGAATGATGAGATTAAAGTACTTGCTGAATATTTTAATAGAATGGCAGATAATTTAATCGATACAAACCGTTCACTTGAAAAAGAAATTTCCCAGCATATTGAGGTAGAACAAAAGCTAAGAGAAAGTGAAGAACGTTGGAAATTTGCTCTTGAAGGTGCAGGAGATGGTGTGTGGGACTGGAATGCTGAGAATAATAAAGTATTTTTTTCCTCGCGCTGGAAAAGTCTGCTTGGATATAATGATAATGAAATATCCGACTCGCTTGATGAATGGTCCAGCAGAATTCACCCAGATGATAAAGAAAAATGTTTTAATGACCTTCAAAAATATTTTGATGGTTACACCCCTCACTATTTGAATGAACACAGGATATTATGTAAAGACGGTTCTTACAAATGGATTTTAGATCGTGGTAAAATTGTTGAGAAAACCGAAAATGGAAAACCATTAAGAGTAATAGGGACCCACACAGATATTGATGCTCAGAAAAAGATTATTGATGAGCTTAAGAAGAAAAATATCTTCATTCAAGAAGTTTTAGACAACCTGCCTATTGGATTAGCCCTTAATAAAATTGATAGCGGGCAAGCAGAGTATCTTAATAAAAAATTCAGTGAAATATATGGCTGGACCGCAGATAAAATAACCGATATTCCACACTTCTTCGAATTAATTTACCCAGATCCTGATTACCGCCGAGAGATTCATAAAAGAGTAATGAGTGACATTGAAAGTGGTGATCCGGAAAGAATGAAATGGGATAATGTTAAAATTATTACTGAAGCAGGTGAAGAAAGATTAGTTTCGGCAAGAAATATTCCTATACCCGAGCAGAATATAATGGTTTCTACTGTTCGCGATGTTACAGAACAGTTTATGGCACAACAAAAAATACTTGTACACAATAAAAGTTTGACTACTCTTCTTGAAACAAGCAATCTGGTAGCTTCTACATTGGACATGGATGTTGTATTACAAAATATTATTGATAGCATCGTTAAATTGATTGAGCTGGATAGTGGTGCAATTTATATGGTAAATGGTTCTGAAATTTATCTTGCAGCATCAAATCCTCCATTGCCGCCGGATATTCCCGAAGTGTTCAGACATGCATCGCTAAAAAACCATTCAATTATTTCAAAGTGTATTAATGAAAGAAAACCGATTAATATCTATGATATTTATACAGAGAATCTAACTCCTGAAGAAAAGTTGGTTGTAGAAACTAAAAACTTTAAGTCGCTCCTCTATTTGCCTTTAATTTCCAGTGATGTAATTCATGCAGTTCTAATCGTTGGAACTATCGGTAGAAAAAGATTTCTATCGGATTCAGATATTGAAATGTGTAAAACATTCTCCAATATTTCGGCACTTGCTATATCTAATGCAAAACTGTATCAAAATAGTTTAGATGATATTTTAAGGTTAGAAGAGGAAATGAAAGAAAGAATTAAAGTTGAGAATGCCTTAAAAACATCGGAAGATAAATTTTCCAAAGCATTTAAAATTAATCCAGATGCTATTAACATAAATCGGCTTTCGGATGGGATGTTTATAGAAGTGAATGAAGGTTTTTCCAGAGTTACTGGTTATTCCTATGAGGAAGTTATTGGTAAATCCTCCTTAGAAGTTAATATCTGGAAAAATATTGAAGACCGGAATAAATTAATTGAAGAACTTAAAACATCTGGACAGGTTGATAATCTTGAAGCCCAATTTGTGGGAAAAGACGGCCACATTCATACCGGGTTAATGTCTGCAACTATAATTGATATTGATGGAACAAGGTGTGTTCTTTCTATTACCCGTGATATCTCCGAACGTAAAAAGGCAGAAGAGGAACTAAGAGAAAACCAGCGCAAATTGGCTGAAACTAATCAGCTGTTAAAAAACATTTTGGATACGGTTCCGTCAAGAATTTTCTGGAAAGACCGGGATTTAATATTACTCGGATGTAATAAATCATTTGCTAAAGATTCCGGTAAGGAGAATCCTGAAGATATTATCGGTCTTACAGATTATGAAATGGGATGGAAAGATCAAGCCGATCTTTATCGTTCCGATGATAGAAAGGTAATGGATTCCGGCATTTCAAAAGTTAATTATGAAGAACCTCAAACGACCCCCTCGGGTAATACAATATGGCTGAAAACAAGTAAAGTCCCTTTAAAAGATGTTGATGGAAATACAATTGGCGTTCTTGGAACCTATGAAGATATAACAGCCAAAAAACTTTCAGAACAAGCACTTAAGGAAAGCGAAGAAAGGTATAAGTCTCTTTTTAATAATAATCACTCGGTTATGCTTCTAATTAATCCAGTTGATGCACAAATTGTTGATGCAAATCCCGCAGCATGTAAATACTATGGATGGTCACATTCAGAAATGATAAATAAAAATATTTCAGAAATAAATACACTTTCACCGGACGAGATTAAGATAGAAATGGAAAACGCAAGAATGGAAAAAAGAAACAGGTTCTTCTTTAAACATCGTCTTGCTAATAATGAAATAAGGGATGTAGAAGTTTTTAGCGGTGTTGTTACTATAAATTCTGAAGCTTTCCTTTACTCAATCGTTCATGATATCACAGAACAGAAAATTGCTGAAAAAGCTTTGCTGGAAAGTGAAGAGAAATACCGTTTTATGTTTGCAAGAAATCCGCAACCTATGTGGATTTATGATCTGGAAACATTAAATATTCTGGAAGTTAATGATGCAGCTATAAGTCATTATGGTTATTCCAGAGAAGAGTTTTTGAAAATGACTCTAAAAGATATTCGTCCTATTGAAGATATACCGGCATTGATTAAAGATGTTGAACTAACCTTAAAAGATTTTAATCCGACCGGAGAGTGGAGGCATATTAAGAAAGACAGGTCCGTTATCGATGTTGAAATTTCTTCTCATTCGGTTTCATTTAATGGCAGACCGGCACGTCATGTTCTTATTAAAGATATTACCGAACGTAAACGTTTCATAAAACAGATTACTGATTCACTAAAGGAAAAAGAAGTTCTTATTAAAGAAGTTCACCATCGGGTTAAAAATAATTTTCAGGTAATTATTAGTTTGTTAAGTCTGCAATCGGAACTGATTAATGACCCCAAAATCTTTCCTTATTTTATAGAAAGCAAAAACAGAATTAAATCGATGTCCCTTATTCATGAACTACTGTACCACCAGACAAATTTCGATTCGATTGATGTTAAATTTTATGTAGAAAATCTTGTAGATTACCTGAAACGGTCCTATACAGAAACCAAAGATGGAATTCATATCCAAACAGAAGTTGATCAATTAAATATTGATATTGATACAATTATACCGTGTGGTTTAGTAATCAATGAAATTATTTCGAATTGTATGAAACATGCATTCCCGGAAAATAAGAAAGGAGAAATAATTATTTCTTTTAAGAAATATGACGATACTTTTTATTGTCTATCTGTTAAAGATAATGGAGTGGGAATATCAAAAGAAAAGGATTTTAATAATCAAAAGACGCTTGGTATGATGCTTATAAATACATTAACAAAACAACTTGGGGGCGAACTCAGAATTAACAGCTCTCAAAACGGAACGGAGTTTATTATAACCTTCCAGATAAGCGGATAGAGAGAAAAAAAATAGAATATCTCATTTCAATTTAAGAATTGAAATATTTTCAATATGTTTGAAACAGTAATTTTTCTCTATTCTTTCTGTTTTGGTGCGACTACATAAATTGAGCTGATAATTATTAACATTAGCTTCATTTCTTTCGATAATTAAGAGGGGTTTTAAAAACTGAGGGTGTAAAGCGTCTTTTTCGCTTGGCGGATTAATTTAAATAAAAGGGAAAAACATTTACGGGATAAGATTTCAAAATGACGTTTCTTGAAAATGATAGAGAAGAACTCTTAAAAAATATCGAACTGCTTAAACTTGAGAATGCACATCTTAAATCCTTACTTGAACAGGAAAAGGTCAAGGATAAATTATCGAGTAGTAGTACGAGTAGTGAGAATGAATTCCTTGTGGAATTAAACCGATTCTCTCTTGAATTGGCGCATTTACCATCCGATGAAATCTTCCCCTACATTGTTAACAAAATCAAAAAGATTTTTAATGTAAGAGCTGTTCTTCTTAATACATATGACGAAAGTAGTTCCGAAATAATTGTTGAATACACAAGTCTTAGTGAAAAAGACAACCAGACTGTTTCCAATTATTTAAATACCAAACTGATTGGCAAAAGAATTAAAATATCTAAAGAATTTTACGAACATATGACTACTCGAATCTTTGATAGAGTAGATTCACTTTATGAGTTAAGTAATGGCGAGATACCACAAGTAATTGCTAAACCTATAGAAATTCTTTTTAGCATTGGATGGTTTGCCGGCATTGCGTTGGTTAACAAGAATAAACTTGTTGGTACCCTGATTCTGGTTGGCAATAACAAGCAGGATTTTATTAAGAAAGAAGTTGTTATGGCTGTTGCCGGGATTGCAGCAATTGCTATTGAAAGGAAAAAAGCGGAGGAATCTTTTAGAGAAAGTGAAAAAAGGTTTCGTGATTTATCCGAACTTTTACCACAAATTGTATTTGAAATGGATCTTGAAGGAAGATTGAAATTTGTTAATAAAAATGCATTCGATATTTTCGGTTACACCGAACAGGAATTCAGTAAGGGTCTGAATGCTTTTAATATGATAATTCCTGAAGAGAGAGAAAAAGTAATTAGAAATATCAATCACTTGATTACAAATAAAACCACTGAAGAAAATGAATATACTGCAATAAGAAAAGACGGTACAACTTTTCCTGTTCTAATATTTTCCAGCATCATTTATAAAAATAACTTCCCAGATGGGATACGTGGAATAATTGTTGACATTACTTATAGAAAAAAATTAGAAGAGCAGATTAAAACCTCGCTTAAAGAGAAAGAAATTTTACTAAAAGAAGTTCATCACAGGGTTAAAAACAATTTTCAAACAATAATAAGTCTTTTAAATCTGCAATCAAATTTAACTGAAGACCCTAAGATTCTCGATACATTTATAGAAAGCCGTAACCGTATTAAGTCAATGGCACTAATTCATGAACTTCTTTACAGAGAAAGCAGTTTTGTCTCTATTGATTTTAAGTTTTACTCAAATAAACTCATCTCTTACCTTAAAGATTCCTATAGCAATAGTAGTAAAGTAGAATTCAAACTGGATATCGATAATATTCATCTAAGTATAGATAAGATTATTTCATGCGGATTGATACTCAATGAGCTAATTTCAAATTCATTTAAACACGCATTTTCCGATGGTAGAAAGGGTATGATTTCAATCTCGTTCAAATCACTCAAGGAAAACATGTACTCTCTTCAATTATCTAATAATGGACTAAAATTGTCTGATAGATTCGAAACTGAAACACGTAATTCCCTTGGCATGCTTTTAGTAAATTCTCTCACAAAACAGATCGGTGGGGAATTAGATATTTCAAGTACAGAAAAATTAACCGAGTTTAAGATTACATTCAGAGATCAATTATGAAACTCAAAAAACCAAAAAAAGAAGAAATTAAAATTCTTGTTGTAGATGACGAAACTATTGTAGCTCTCGATATTAAAAACACTCTCGAAAAATACGGCTATAAAGTTGTTGGAATTGCTGCGAATTCGAAGGAAGCACTTCAATTGGTTAAGTCATCTAAGCCAAACCTTATTTTAATGGATATAATGATTAAGGGGAGTAAAGACGGAATTGAAACGGCCCAGGAAATAAATAATTTTGCCGATATTCCAATCATTTTCCTTACTGCCTATTCAGATGATAGCACACTCGATAGAGCTAAGTTAGTTGAACCTTACGGCTACTTAATAAAACCGTTCGATAACCGCGAGTTGTTTACAACTATCGAAATGTCCATTTATAAACACTCAATGGAAGTAAGTATTCGGGAAAGTGAAGAAAGTCTGGCAATTACGCTTAACTCAATAGGTGATGCCGTTATTTCTACAAATGAAAAAGGTTTTATTGAAAGAATGAATCCGGTAGCCGAGGAATTAACAGGATGGACTATTGAAGAATCCAAAGGAAAACCACTAGATAAAATTTTCTTTTTAATTGACGCTACCACTCGTGAACCTATTACTAATCCAGTTAAAAAAGTGATTGAATCCGGTGAGATTATAGGATTATCAAATCATACAATTCTTATTGCTAAAGATGGAACCGAAAGAAATATATCAGACAGTGCTGCACCAATAAAAGACAACGAGGGAAATATACGTGGTGTCGTTCTTGTATTTTCCGATGTTACAGAATCTTACCGGGCAAGAAAGCAATTAAAAGAGAGTGAAGAAAAATTCAGACAGCTTGTTACTACAATGGAACAGGGACTCGCTGTTCATGAAGTAATTTATGATAAAAAAGGAAATGTTGTTGATTATCGGTTCTTAGACATAAATGAAAGTTTTACAAAACTTACTGGATTGACCAGAAAGAGTGTAATTGGAAAAACTGTTCTGGAAGTAATGCCCGATACCGAAAAATACTGGATAGAAACCTATGGGAAAGTTGCCATTACTGGTAATCCAATAGAGTTTGAAAATTATTCTCAGGAACTTGGTAAGTATTATCACGTTGTTGCATTTCGTAACCGGCCCGATCAGTTTGCTGTTATTTTTACTGATGTAACAGATAGAAAAATTGCAGAAGAAGAATTAATAATTAAAGAACAGGCAATGGAATCCTCTATCAATGCTATTGCTCTGGCAGATTTGAATGGAAATCTTACCTATGTTAATAAATCTTTTCTGCAATTATGGGGTTATAAAAACGAAAAGGATGTTTTAGGAAAATCTTCACTTCTATTCTGGGAAAAACCCGACGAAGCCGGCAAAGTATTAAAGAGTGTTTTAGAAAAAGGGAGTTCTATTGGTGAATTAAAAGCTATAAGAAAAGATAAACAATTGTTGGACTTAAACCTTTCTGCTACTCTAGTTTATGGATCAGATGGAAAGCCGGTTCAAATAATGGCTTCTTTTGTTGATATGACTGAACGAAGAAAAGCTGAAAATGAGCTTATTGTTTCTGAAGAAAAATTCAGATTGCTTGTTGAAAATGCACCACTTGGAATTTACTATTCCAATTTCAAAGGGGAATTTATATATGGAAATAAGGTGGCAGAAGATTTAATCGGTTATAAAAAAGATGAATTACTGGGTAAAAATTTCTTACAATGCGGTCTACTTTCTACTAACGAAATTCCAATAGCCGCAAAATTACTTGCACGTAGTTTATTAGGAAAGCCTACAGGACCGGATCAAATAAAATTAATAAAGAAGGATGGCACTACTGTTGAAGTCGAAATTAATACTCAGGTATTAAATGTTGGCGGACAAAAAATTATTATGGGTATGGTGCAGGATATAACAGAAAGAAAAAGAACAGAAGAGAGGATCCATTTAATGGCAGATCTTCTCAATCTTTCTCCCGCTTCTGTTATTGTACATGATTTAGATGGTAAAATACTTTTTGCGAATAAAAGAACTCTCGAAATGCATGGATACTCTGAAGAAGAATTTAACAGGTTAACACTGCGTGATATTAATACTCCTGAAAGCGCACAATTTATTGAGGAGAGAATTAATAAAATAAGAAGAGATGGAGAACTATCCTATGAAGTAAACCATGTCAGAAAAGATGGGTCCTCTTTCCCATTATTTGCAAATACTAAGATAACCAAGTGGAATAATCAGGATGTTCTGCTGAAGGTTTCAAATGATATAACCGAGAAAAAATTACAGGAAGAAGTATTACGTCAAAAAACTGAAGAACTTGATAATTATTTTACCAATGCCCTGGATCTTTTCTGTATCGCAAATACCGATGGATATTTTATAAGACTGAATAAACAATGGGAGAATGTTCTTGGTTATAATTTAACTGAGCTTGAAGGTGTTAAATTCCTTGATTTTGTTCATCACGAAGATATTCAATCAACTCTTGAAAGTATGTGCACATTAAGTAAGCAGATTGAAGTAATTGGTTTTGTTAATCGGTATCGCGCAAAAGACGGTTCATATAAATTTATTGAATGGCGTGCTTATCCCGCCGGAGAAAGAATTTATGCTGCTGCAAGAGATATTACCGATCGTAAATTAGCAGAAGATGCTTTAAGAACCAGCGAGGAAATGTTCCGTAACTATATTGAAAGTGCTCCTGAAGCAGTTATGGTAGTTGATGAAAATGGTAACTATGTTTTGGCTAATAAAGCTTCATGTGACATGACCGGCTATACGCGTGATGAACTTCTGCAGATGCATATTATGGATGTAACATATCCGGGTGACTATGAAAAAGGAAAGCTCCACTTTAAGAATGTTGTTGAAAAAGGCGAGGCAGTTGATGAAGTAAGATTTGTTACAAAAAGAGGCGAAGTTAGGTATTGGTCGGTTAAAGCAGTTAAACTTAGTGATACAAGGTTTCTTGGATTCCAGAGCGACACTACTGATAAGAAACTAGCTGAAATTGCCTTAAAAGAAAGTGAAGAACGTTATAAAACTTTTATTGAATCCACCGATGATATGGCTTTTGTTAAAGACGAAAATTTTAGGTATTTATTAGTGAATAATGTTTTAGCGGGTTTCTTTGGAAAAAAGATGGAAGAAGTAGTTGGAAAGACAGATTATGAATTAATGACTGAGGAGGCAGCCAACAGTTGCAAATTATCGGATCTGAATGCTTTGAAGGAAGGACATTTAATAATTTCTGTAGAAGTTACTTCAGGAAGAGTTTATGAAACAAGAAAATTCCCGGTTAGTTTTAAGAATGGCAAATTAGGTGTTGGTGGTTATATAAGAGATATAACTGAACAGAAAAAAGCCCAGGAAGCAATACAATTATCAGAAGCTAAATTCAACAGAGCATTCCATGCCTCACCTGTTGCTATGTCTATTCAGGACTATCAAGATGTTTTTCAAGATGTAAATGAAGCTTTCTTGAAATTAACAGGTTACTCAAGGGAAGAAATTATTGGACATACTGGTAAAGAGTTAATGATGTGGGCTTTTCCCGAGCAAAGGAAATATGTAAATGAACAATTTAAGAAACATGAATCATTACGGAATTTTGAGTTTCAATTCAGAAGGAAAGATGGAAGTAATGGTTACGGCATCATGTCTTCCGAGTTAATTAATATTGGCGGTAAAAGATCGGCATTAACTGCCGTTCTGGATATAACCGACCGGCAAAATGCGCTCGATGCCTTAAAGAAAAGTGAATTCTATTTGAACAAATCACAAAAGGTAGCACGTATTGGTTCTTATTTATATGATATTAATAAGGGCTATTGGATTGGTTCTGCAACGCTTGATGAAATTTTTGGAATTGATGAAAAATTTGAAAAAAGTACTGAAGGTTGGATCTCTCTAATTCACCCTGAATTTAAACAAATAATGACGGATCATTTAATTAATCATGTAATAAAAGGGAAGAATAAATTTGATAAAGAATATAAAGTAATCAGAGTAAACGATGGTAAAGAAATTTGGGCTCATGGTATGGGTGAATTAGAATTTGATAAAGATGGTAATCCGGTTACTATGATTGGTACGATACAGGATATTACAGAAAGAAAACTTGCTGATGCTGCATTAAAAGAAAGTGAAGAGAAGTTTAAAGATCTTTTTAATACAATGCCCAATGGATATTATCGTTCAACTCCTAAGGGTTATTTTGTTGATGCAAATCCGGCTTTTATAAAAATGCTTGGTTACGAGACGCTTGAGGAATTAAAATCCCTTTACATTCCCAAAGATGTTTATATTAAATCTTCTGAACGAGAAGAAATTCTTACAAGTAACCCCGATTTTATTTCGAATGTAGAAACCTACCGGCTTAAGAGAAAAGATGGTAAAGCAATTTGGGTTGAAGACAATGCAAGATACATCAAAAACAAAAATGGTGAGGTAATTTTTAACGAAGGAATTTGTAAAGATATAACGGATAGAAAAAACGCTGAAGATGCGCTTCGTGAAAGCGAACAGCTTTTCAATACTCTTGCGCAAGTATCACCAGTTGGCATTTTCAGAACCCGACCAGATGGTTATACTACATATGTAAATCCTAAATGGGTAAGACTTGCAGGACTAACAGCAGATAAAGCAATGGGCGATGGCTGGTTAAATGCTCTGCATCCCGAGGATAGAGAAAAAATAAAAGCTGGTTGGGATTCTACAACCGGTAAACACGATGTTTCCGTTGCTGAATACCGCTTCTTACGGCCCAATGGAACAATTGTTTGGGTTATGGGTCAGGCAATTCCAGAATTTGATGCAAGCAATAATATAGTTGGTTACGTTGGAACAATAACTGATATAACAGAAAGGAAACAAGCCGAAGATGCATTACGTGAAAGCGAAGAGAGATTTAGAGCTATAACTGAGCAGACAAGTAGCTTGATTTCACTTATTGATGAGGATGGAATTATAACTTATGCTTCTCCAGCAGCCCGTGTAATTTTTAATTGTGATCCGCTTGATATGATTGGTCATCCCTTTATCGATTTCTTGGAAGAGAGTTACATTCCAATTGCGGTTGATGTATTTACAAAAGCAACCACTGGAATAGAAAATACCAAAAACATAGAACTAAAAATGAAAAGATTGGATGGTTCTTTTTTCTTTGGTGAGTTGAATGGTTCCAGATTTGAATGGGGCGGTAAAACAGGTTCTCTGGTGGTTATTCAGGATATTACAGAGCGGAAGAATGCAGAGGCTGCAATAAAAGAAAGCGAGGAAAGACTTAGAATACTTGCAGAAAAAACAGGAACTATTGTTTATGACAGAAACCTTATTTCTAATGTCGTTCATCGCGATGGAGCTATTGAAGAAGTTCTTGGTTATTCAAAGGAAGAGTATAATAAATTAACGCTGGACGATTTTGGTGAATTATTACATCCCGAGGATCGGGATAAAGTATTTTCTGATGAAGGAAAAGTTTTTAAAACGGGCGGTAATCTTTTACAGGTATATAGACTTAAACATAAAAATGGTAACTATGTTTACATAGAAGATAATGGAATTGTGCTTGTTGATGAAAATGGTATAGGTATCCGCATGCTTGGTTCTATGAAAGATATAACCGAACGTAAACTTTCCGAAAATGCTCTTAGAGAAAGTGAAGAACGTTTAAGAATTCTTGCAGAAAAAACCGGAACAATAGTGTATGATAGAAATCTCGTTACAAAAAAGATTCATAGAGAAGGTGCTATTGAAGAAGTACTCGGCTATTCAAGGGATGAATTAAATAGTTTTAATAACGCTCAGCTTAATGAATTAATTGACGAAAAAGAAAAAACAGAGTATTTCCAGAAAATTAAAAATATTTTGGAAAAACCCGGTAGTTTTTCTATTAACTATAAATTAAAACATAAGAATGGTAGTTTTATTTTTATTGAAGATAATGGTATTGTGTTAACGGATGATAATGGAAATCCAAACAGAGTTCTTGGATCTATGAAAGATATTACTCTAAAAAAACATGCTGAAAATGAACTAAGAAAGCTTTCACACGCTGTTGAACAGAGCCAGGTCTCTATTGTAATTACTAATAGAGAAGGTAATATTGAATATGTTAATCCAAAATTCTGCGAGGTAACCGGTTATAATTTTGATGAAGCTATTGGGCAGAATCCTAGAATCTTAAAAAGCGGTGATTGGAAATCCGATGCTTATCATGGAATGTGGGATGATATTTCATCCGGTAGAAGCTGGACCGGAATTTTTCATAATAAAAAGAAAAATGGCGAGCTATTCTGGGAATCAGCTCACATTTCTCCTATTAAGGATTTTAACGGAGAAATTACTCATTACATTGCCGTTAAAGAAGATATTACAGAAAAAGTTAAAAATGAAGAACAACTTGCAAAGTATAGAGAACATCTAGAGGAAATGGTTGAAGAGAGAACTGCACAATTGAACTCACAAAATAATTTTCTCAGATCTTTAATTGATACAATTCCTAATCCATTATTTGTTAAAGATAGTGAAGGTTGTTATACCGACGTTAATCCGGCTTTTGAAAAATTTTTTGGTTTAACTAAAAATGATATCCTTGGTAAAAAGTTAGATTTAGTTTTAAGTGGTGAGGCCAAAGAGATTGCTATATTAACCGATGAAAAACTGATGAAAGAAAAGGGAATAGTAAATTATGAAACATATTTTGAAGACGGAAATAAAAATAAGATTGCAGTATTGGTATATAAAGCTTCCTTTGGAACATCAGATCAGATAGAAGGTTTGGTAGGTATTTTCTTTGATATCTCTTTGCGTAAAGATCTGGAAGAAAAAACTATTGAAGCATTGAACAGGGAAAAAGAATTGAACGAAATGAAAACAAACTTTATCTCTATGGCCTCACATGAGTTCCGGACACCTTTAACAACTATTCTTGCATCTGCAGATCTGGTTGAAATGTATTATAAAAAATGGCCGGAGGATAAAGTAATTAATCATATAAAGAAAATTCAGGATTCTGTTACTTATATGACTTCACTCCTGGATGATGTGTTGACTTTAAGCCGCGCTGATAGAGGTAAAATTAAATTCAGTCCAACTAAAGTTAACCTTAAAGATTTATGCTCTCAATTAATGAATGAGATTAAGTATCAAACACTTCCCGGCCATAATCTTGTATTTGATTACAAACTTGATGATGAAATATTTAAACTTGATAATAAACTGCTTACTCAAATATTGAATAATCTTCTTTCTAATGCGGTTAAATTCTCTCCAGAGGGCGGTAAAATTTTGCTTTCTGTCACAAAGAAACAGAAAAAAATTCAGTTTATTGTAGAGGACGAAGGTCTTGGCATTGAACCGAATGATTTAAAAAACATTTTTGAACCTTTCTATCGCGGTAAAAATGTAACTGAAATCCATGGAAGCGGATTGGGTCTTAATATTGTTAAGAATGCTGTTGAACTTTGCGGTGGAGATATAATGATCGAAAGCGAAGTTAATAAAGGTACTAAAATCACATTTACAATAAGGTCGTAGTGAAAAAAATATTTGTAATAGAAGATAATACTGAAATGCTGGAATTAATGAAAATGATGCTAAAAGAAATTGAGTGTGAGTTATATACGTTTAATAATGCTCAGGAAGCATTCAATAATCTGAACAATAATAAACCCGATCTTATATTGTGCGATTTATTGATGCCGGATTATAATGGCTTTAAATTTCTTGAGGATATTAAAAAAAATGATAAGTATAAGGATATTAAAATAATTGTTTTAAGTGTTGTTGCCGATAATAAAATAATTGATAAGGTAATGAACCTGGGCGCGGATTATTTCCTTCCAAAACCTTTCAGGGTTATGGAATTAATCAACATAATAAAAAACTTATCAGGTACTAACGGACATGGAAAAATCAGCTAACAAAGAATCAGTTAAAATTGTTTTGTTCGAAGATGACAGGAATGTTAAAGATTCTGTTATAGAAATCCTTACAAGCGAAAACTATTCTGTCATTCATTTAGATTCGGATGCGGACCTTAATAAAATGCTAAGCGAAATAAAACCGGATTTAATAATTTCCGATGTAATGATGCCGGTTAAAAGCGGACTTGACCTTATTAAAGAAATAAAATCTATTGATCAGTATTCCGATATCCCTTTTATTTTTCTTACTGCCAGATCAGACCATAGCGATCTTAGAGAAGGGATGAATCTTGGCGCTGACGATTACATTGTTAAACCATTCAAAGCAAAGGACCTTTTGCGTTCCGTTGAATTACGAATTAAAAAATCAGAATTGATAAAAGAAAAAATTGACCGCTTTTCAAAAAGCGTTGCCTTAAGCGTCCCTCACGAATTAAGAACCCCCCTTATTTCTCTTATGGGTTACTCGGATTTAATAATTGATGACTTCGACTTTCTTTCCGACAATGATATAATTGAATATGTAAAAAGAATTAGATTTTCTACTGGCCGATTACATAAGGTAATTGAAAAATTCATTCTCTATTCCAATCTTTTAATGATTGATGTTGATGAAGAATTGAAAAAAAGATTTCTCACTAAAACTGAATTTGATCTTTCTGAGCTAATTAACAGAATTGCAATATCATCTTCTACAGAGTATGATAGAAATAACGACCTTAAAATAAGTGTAGAACCTGTTAATGTTTTCCTGGCCGAGGATCTATTATCATTCGCATTGACCCAGTTGATTGATAATGCTTTCAAGTTTTCAACTGCGGGAACACCGGTAATTGTTTGTTTAAACCCGGTGGATTCCGGTTACGAATTATCTATAAGCGATTATGGATTGGGTATGAGTATTGAACAACTAAAAGAAATTGAAGCATTTAAACAGATTGACAGAGAAAAATTTAATCAGAGTGGAAACGGACTTGGAATTGCAATTGCTATTAAATCTCTCTCTTTTATCGGTTCAAAACTTATCATTGATAGTCAGTTAAACAAAGGAACTGTTTTTAAGTTTGTAATAAAAACTTAGTATTATTTTTATAATAAATTGAAAGGGATAATTAACTAATTATTTTTTTTGTGGATTGAATTTCTTGAAACAGTTATTAATTATTGAAGACGATTCCAACCTTAGGAATGTTATTACTGAATTATTCAGCGAGAATGGTTTTAATGTCCTATCTGCTCATGATGGTATTGATGGGATAAAACTTGCCAAAAAGTATATTCCAGATATAATTATATCAGATTTAATTATGCCAGGCATAGATGGTTTTAGAGTAAGAGAAATTCTTTCCGACGATAGTATCACTTCTACGATACCTTTCGTTTTTCTAACCGGACAAACTGAAATTAAAGATATGCGGCATGCAATGGAATTGGGTGCTGATGATTATATCGTTAAACCTGTAAAGGTACGCGATCTCTTAAATCTCATCCTTAAACGGTTGGAACGAATTAATAATTTCAAATCTGCTAAGGATGCCAATCTAAATGATTATGGAGGAAAATTCATATTAAAGAATGGTAAACAAAATATATTTATTTCGTTTGATGATATTAAAGTAATATCTGCGAAAGGTTATTACTCCGTTGTTAATTTAAATAACGGAAAAAAAATAACACTCAAAAAGTCTTTAAAAAATTGGCTTACAATTCTTCCTATTAATAAATTTTATCAGGTTCACAGAAATTCAATAATAAATATAGAAATGATAGAAAAGCTCGATAAAGGACCCAAAGGGAACTATATTGCTAAATTAAAAAATTATACTGAATTAATTTATTTTAGCCAAAGATGTTCTCAAAAGATCCGTAAGGATTCTATCCTAAAGAAGTTTTAATTAGCATATCTAAATACAACCATCTTTTAGTGCGTTTACTTCTTTTCTAATGCGTTTGCTGAAAAGAAATTAAGAATAAAGGACACTTATTCGATAATTTCCTCAGAACGAGGGAATTTATGTCCGAAACTATTCTTGTTGTAGAAGATCAGAAAGAAGTAAGAGAGAATATCGTTGATATTCTTGAATCTGCAGATTATTGTGTGCTTGCCGCGGAATGTGGTGGGCATGCTTTAGAAATAAGTAAATCGAAACTACCCGATTTGGTTATATCCGATATTATGATGCCCGGTATGGATGGTTATGAGCTTTTGGAAAATTTTCAAAGTAATCCTATTCTTCAAAACATCCCTTTCATTTTTTTATCAGCAAAATCTTCTGAAAATGATTTAAGATCAGGAATGATAAAAGGTGCTGATGATTATATTACCAAACCTTTCCGAGCCAAAGACCTTCTTAAATCGATTGAAACAAGACTTGCTAAATTCCGGAAGTGGCAACATAATTTCGATAAACTCAAAGATAACTTTGCTCTTACAGTTCCGCACGAATTGAGAACCCCTCTAATTCCACTTCTTGGTTATTCCGATATTATTCTTGAAGACATTAAAAAAATTTCTAAAGAAGAAATCTATGAGCTGGTTGAAAGAATTAAAATGGGTGCTATCCGCCTTCATAATAGGGTAGAAAAATTTATTCTCCTCTCGTCGCTTCAATTCGATAGAAATAATTTTATTGAACTCAAAAATATTAGAAATGATTCCATCGGTTATCCTAAAGAACTAATCTCTTCGGCAGTAAAATCTGTTGCAAATGCTTTCGCAAGAGTAAATGATTTCGAGTTTAACATAAAAGCAGAACGGGTTACTCTTAAAATACCTGAGTTCTATCTAACTACGCTTGTAAAAGAACTTGTAGAAAATGCATGCAAGTTTTCTTTACCCGGTAATAAAATCCTGGTAGAAGGAAAGCCTTCCGGTGAAAATTTTGCACTTATTATTAAAAATGAAGGTAAAGGATTTCCCGAAAATCATTTAAGAGAGTTCAACCGATCCAAAGAGGAGAATTTCAATAGTTCCAGCACAGGTGGCGGCATTGGTCTTATGATAGTAAAGAAAATTTTAGAAATAATTGAGGGCACAATATTTATTGAAAGCGCACTAAATAATTACACTATTGTTACAATTACTATCCCATTAATCAATAAATAAAAAGGGCATTATGAATGATGTACAAATATCGAAGCAAGAATACGACGAACTTCTTCAGCTTGTAAGTTTCAACCTGGAGAAAGAAGAATACGGTGTCGATATTCTTAAGGTAAGGGAAATCAATAAAATGATGCAGATTACCAAGGTTCCTAATTCACCTTACTATGTAGAGGGTGTAATCAATCTAAATCAATCCATCCTTTTGCACAAAGTCTAATAGCGCATTTGTGGTGGGGACAAGAACAGATATTAATTTTTAACTAATAACTAATATAACAGAGGGCAACAAATATGAAATTGAACATATCAAAAAAATTAATTTTATCATTCGGTAGTATAGTATTACTATCAGCA
>JBBIHP010000048.1:0-20038 GCA_037446915.1 Ignavibacteria bacterium | reverse complement strand
AATTTATTTTCATATAAGTATGTATGCTCATCATACCAGCGGGGAACTCCATCGGGCTGCTGTCCGCGCCATCCGGGATGATTCCAGAAAACTAATCCGCCTTGCTTTACTGCTTCTTGTATAGCTTCTTTCCAGGTTTCTTTTACGAGCGCATTTCCATCGGTAATAAAAATTGCATTGAGGTGTCCCGGAGGCATATCGCGTGTAATTTCAGCTCCATGGATTAAAATCAAACCAAGTTCTTTAGCGGTGTTCTTTCCTATTTCATATGCGGCATTATGTTTTGTAGGCACATAATCTTTGTGAGGTTGATACTCTATATGGTCGGTAATTGCAAGAGCATCTAATCCATCGCGCCAAGCTTCTTCAATTCTGAATGTAGGCCAGACGGTTCCATCAGAAAAAATAGTGTGCGAGTGAAAATCGCATTTCAATGTTTTGTAACCGGGGATATCCGGAATCTTAATTTCCTTCCTGTAGTTAGGTTGGGCACTTAAACTAATAAAAGTAACAAATAATAAGAGTACGGAAAAAGGATTTTTGATTTTCATGTGGTAGGCTCCAAATCTGTGAAATTTGCTTTTGAAAAATAACCAATCGTTTAGACTATATGAAAAAAATATCCCGGTTTATTCACTTTTGTTTGTTAAAGAATTGTAAAGAATAAATACTTCAAATTCTCCTGTGATTGATAATTATAAATATTGTTATTTTTGATCAAAGGAAAAGAGGTATTAAATGAAGAAGTATTTACTAGCGCTAATTTTCTTCTGGGGATTTAACTTAAATGCACAGACTTTTAAAGTGATTCTGGAAGTAATATCTCCCACACTTGATGACACCGCCAAAGTATATGTTTCCGGAAATTCAGAGATTCTTGGAAGTTGGAAACCGGATCTTGTAATGCTTAATAATGTTGGAAATAAAACCTGGAAGAAATCTTTCCAGATTCCGAAGGGATTTCGGATGGAATACAAATTCACTAAAGGATCCTGGTCAACAGAAGCATTAGGAAGCGATTCATCTGTTCCGCAAAATTCTGTTCTGGTTGCCGGCAAAGATACAACTGTAGTTGTTACTATTATGAATTGGAGAGATAAATTTAATTTTACTGTCAAAGGTCAGATTACAGGAAAAGCGGAGTTCCACAAAGATTTTGTTGTGGAAGGTTTAAAACCGCGAGATATTTTTGTATGGCTTCCACCAAATTACGAAACCGAAAAAGAGAGGCGGTTTCCTGTTCTTTATATGCATGATGGACAGAATTTAATTGACCCGCGGACTTCAAATACATTCATCGATTGGCAGGTTGATGAAACAGCAGATAGTCTAATTACAAAAGGCGAGATCGAACCGTTTATTGTTGTTGGTATTAACAATACATCCGACAGAGCGGAAGAGTATAATAAAACCCGTCTTGGTAAATTATATATGAAACTAATCGTCGATCATATAAAACCTTTTGTTGATAAGAATTACAGAACATTGGCGGACCGTTTGAATACATCTGTTGGCGGTTCTTCGATGGGCGGACTTATTTCATTTGTTCTTGCATGGGATTATCCGGAAGTGTTTTCTAAAGCTGCTTGCTTTTCTCCCGCATTTAAGTTCAGGGATTTTAATTATGTTAATGAAGTTGAAAAATATAATGGAAAGAAGAAAAATTTATTGTTCTATATTGATAATGGAGGTGTGGGACTCGAATCGGTTCTTCAGCCGGGAATTGATGAAATGATAAAAGTTCTGAAAAAGAAAGGATATGCTGAAGAGAAAGATTTTTCTGTTTTTATTGATAAGGAAGCAGAACATAATGAAGCAGCCTGGGCTAAGAGAATGTGGCGCCCGCTGAAATTATTTTTTACAAACTGATTTTTTTTCTTGCTGTAGCTTAGGATAATAATAAATGAATATTCTTGTCGGCTCAAAAAATCCTGTTAAGATCAACGCCGTTCGCGAAGCACTGTCAAATTACTTTCAGGATATTGAAGTAACCGGAATCGAAGTAGAATCCGGTGTTTCAATTCAGCCGGTTGGCGATGAAACTTTTATAGGCGCAAAAAACAGAGCATTAAACCTGAAAGCACTGGATGAATCAAATAAAATTAATGCAGATTTATTCGTTGGTATCGAAGGAGGAATTTCTAAAGAGTTTGATAGATGGTTTGCATTCGGCTGCATGTGTATTATTGATAAATCGGGGAATATTGGATTTGGAACATCTCCACATTTTCAGCTTCCTGTTTTAGTTGTCGAAAAACTGTTAAAGGGAACAGAGTTTGGTATTGTTATGGATGAAATTAAAAACGAAGAAAATACAAAACAGAAACACGGTGCTATTGGTTACTTTACGAATGGTGTTATGAACAGAAAGGAACTATATAAAGAAGGGCTTAAGGTTGCGATTATTCCGTTTTTGCATAAAGACAAATACTTCTAATAAATTATTTTAATGATCAAGAACATGATCCTGATCATGATCGGGATTTATCGGGAGATAAAATGACACTTCCAATTTATCAGGTAGATGCATTCACAAATAAATTATTTAGCGGCAACCCGGCGGCGGTTGTCCCGCTTGATAATTGGCTTGATGATGAAACAATGCAAAAAATTGCAGCCGAAAATAATCTTGCTGAAACCGCGTTCTTTGTAAAGGAAGATAAAAATTATCATATCCGCTGGATGACTCCACTTAAAGAAGTTAATCTTTGCGGACACGCAACACTTGCATCTGCATATGTGATTTTTAATTATATTGAAAAAGAAAGCAGCAAAATAAATTTCAATTCCCGCAGCGGAATACTCACCGTTGAAAAAGATGGCGACTATCTGACACTTGATTTTCCAGCGAACAATCCCCGGCCGACTAAAAAACCGGAAAGATTATCAGAATGTTTTGAAATAGAACCTATTGAAATTCTTGAAGGGGGCGAATATTTATTTTTAGTATTCGACTCTGAAGATTATATAAGGAATTTAAAACCTGACTTTGAATTATTAAAACAACTTCATCCAGTACATATGATTGTTACTGCTAAAGGAAAAGAAGTTGATTTTGTTTCTCGAATGTTCGCGCCAAATCTTGGAATAAACGAGGATCCGGTAACCGGTTCGGCTCATACGGTTTTAACTCCCTATTGGTCAAAAAAACTTGGTAAGCAAAAGTTAATAGCACATCAGCTTTCTGAACGCGGTGGGGTGCTAATCTGCGAAAACCTTCAAGAAAGAATCAAAATAAGCGGTCAAGCGGTGCTTTATCTTACTGGAAGTATATTTTTGTATTTTTAATTTATAATAATTTCTGCATATTATACCCGCAAAATTTTGCGTGGTGCGAAAAATTTGCGCAAAATACCTAATTTACAGCATCATTTTAATTGTTTGTAATGAAAAAATTATTTCTAACTATTATTACTGTTGTTATTCCTCTTGGTTTATTTTCCTGTGACGCGGAGAGATTAAATCCGCTCGATCCGCAAAGTCCGGATTATAAACTGGTTTACATCGAAGGTTCGGTTAAAACAAAAGCAACTCCGCAACAGCCAATAGCCGGAGTTAAAGTTTTTTGGAAAGGTCAGAACATCATTACACAAACGGACCAAAACGGTAATTTCAAAATTGATGATCTGAATATGAACAATGGAATTCTTCTTATTGAAAAAGAAGGTTATTCAAAAGATTCTCTATTGGTTGTGTGGAGCGGAGAAAAAAACAAGCGAGCCGATTTTACATTAAATGCACTTCCCGTTATTAATAAGTATAACTTATTTACAACCGTTCAAAATAAATATCCGGATGTTCAGAATATTAGTATTACCGCTCAAGTTTTGGTGAACGATGTTGACAATAGAATTGACACCGTTTACATAAAATCAACCGATCTCAATTTTTCCAGAAGATTGATATTTAATTCATCTTCGAATTATTATGAAGGTACATATACCTCCGAGGATTTAAAGATTACTTCTCTGGATATAGTGATAGGTAAAAAATTTGAAACTGTCACGGTCGACGATTCAAGACGTACGTTTAATGTCGGCAGCGCTAATGTAATGAGGATAATTAAACAAGAGGTTATTGCAAGAGAACCATTAAACAAGGTAATGGTATCTTCAAGACCAACTCTTAAATGGTTCAGATTTCTACCCGGATTTAATTTTAAATATACTATAGAAATCTACACCGATGAATTCCTTCACAAACTTGTTTGGTCTAAAGAAAATATTTCTAAAGATGATATCGAATTAATTCCGAATATTAATTTGACGCCCGGCGAGTATTTCTGGGTAATCTGGTGTGTTGACGATTTTGGAAACAGAAGCAGATCTAAACCAGCTTCTTTTGTGGTTGAATAATTATATGAAAAATTTATTTACTGAAAATATAAGTCATGTTAAAAATCTCTCACGGGAGGAGTTCGAAGCATTATATGAGTTTACACAGATCTTAAATTCTGCCACACAGCAAGATTCTCTTATTGAAGATACAATTGATATTGTAATTAAACTTATTAATGCCGAGCGGGGAATCTTTGTAAAGTATGATGAACCGACAAATAATTTTTCCATAATAACCGGAAGAAAAATTTCGAGCGAAAACATAACTGACCTTGGCGAATTTTCCTCCGGCATTCTTCAAAAAGTAATCAAAGAGAAAAAACCGCTTTTATATCATGATGTAATGAGCGATCCGCACTTATCCCAGTTCGAAAGTGTTCAGATACACAGAATTAAATCTGTAATTGGAGTTCCGATTAACAGAAATGGGAAAGTCTGGGGAGTTATTATTGCCGATAGTACATTAGACAGAAGAGAGTTTACAGAAGAAAATTTGGTTTTCCTTAATTTTTTCTCTAACCTTGTATCACTTGCGCTGGATAAGATTTTAAAACTCGAAGAGCTCGAAAAAGAGAACATCATTTTAACAAATAAGCTTCAATCTACCGAAGAAGTTCCCGAAATGATTGGTGCAAGCCTGGTAATGCGTAATCTTTCGCAGCTTATCTATAAAGTAGCACAAACCGATGCAACGGTGTTAATTGTAGGTGAAAGCGGAACGGGAAAGGAAGTAGCTGCAAAAGCAATTCATCAGATTAGCAAAAGAAAAGAAAAACCTTTTCTTGCACAATTCTGCGGCTCTATACCGGATAATTTATTGGAAAGTGAATTATTCGGTTATAAGAGAGGAGCATTTACGGGCGCCAATACAGATAAACAGGGATTGATTGAAGCTGCCGAAGGAGGAACATTTTTCCTTGATGAAATAGGAGACATATCGAGTGCTCTTCAGGCTAAACTTTTAAGAGTTCTTGAAAGCAGAGAAATTATAAGACTTGGTGATACAAAAGTTAAAAAAGCAGATGTTCGAATTATTGCAGCAACAAATAAAGATTTGCACTCGCTTACAAAAGAGGGTCAGTTTAGAGAAGATCTTTTTTACAGATTAAATGTATTTCCAATTAAGATGCCGCCCCTTAGAGAAAGAAGAGAAGATATTCCTGTTCTTGCAAGTTTCTTCTCTAAAAAGTTGGGTAGAAAAGAAATTACAATAGATCCGGCTGCTATTAAAAAGCTTGAAAATTATTACTGGCCGGGTAATATCAGGCAACTTATTAATGTAATTCAAAGAGCATTGATTCTTAGCGATACAAATAAAATATCCAGCGAACATATTATTTTAGAAGACAGCCGGGATCTTGCCGATTTTAAGGGAACATTACACGAGTTTGAAATGCTCTTATTGAAAAAGAGATTAGAAGAATTTAACGGCAATAGAACTCTTACTGCAAAATCTCTGGATGTATCTGTAAGATGGATTCAGCTAAAACTAAAAGAAATGGGTGAGAATATTTAGTGTTGGGTATAACAACAGAAATATTGTTCGAGAAATTCGAAATTCTTGAGGTTCTTAAGAAGGACGAACACGCTGCAGTCTTTCTTGCAAATCATATTTACCTGAGTAAAAAAATTATTCTTAAGGTACTCAATACACAAAAAATATCGGACCACGCGCTTGTAGAAAGATTTAAAAGAGAAGCCAAACTTCTTGCCAAACTGGATCATCCTAATATTATTAAAGTATTGGATTTCGGAACAGCTAAAGAATATTTCTATATATCATTTGAATATATAGAGGGAGTTAGTCTCCGGAATATTCTAAAATCAAAAACTCTTGAACAAGAGCAAAAAGAAAAATTGATGATTCAACTCCTCAAAGCTCTTGATTTTGCACATGCCCATCAAATTATTCATCGCGATATCAAACCGGAAAACATATTTGTCGATAAGAATATCAATTTGAAGCTTGGCGATTTTGGACTGGCTCTTTCTGCAGAGGATAACTTTGTTACTAATCCATACTCAATTGTTGGAACCCCGAGTTATATGTCCCCCGAGCAGGTCCGTGGCGCCAAACTGAATAATCAGTCTGATCTTTTTTCTGCTGGTGTAGTATTGTTTGAAATGTTCACCGGGAAAAATCCATTCCTTAAAGACAATGTAAGTCTAACGCTAAATGAAATTATCGGTTTTGACGAAGAGTACTTAAAAACCGAAATAGAAAAACTTCCGGAACCCTTAAGCAAAATTATTACCCGTCTGCTTCAGAAAAATTTAACCAGAAGATATTCTTCTGCCGGCGAAATATTAAAAGAGCTGAATGTTGAAAATGAATATCCAACCATAACAGTTGAACAGTTTGAGAAAGAAAGCAGCAGATCTAAAAAGAGATTATTATTTTCAGTAATCGTTTCTGTAATTGCTATTTTTATCCTTGTATTAATGCGAATAGAAAATCCACAAAAAGAAATTCTACCGGATAAAAACAATCAAATAACAAATACGGAACGCAATAATACAGCAAGGCAAAATCCAGCTGATAGCAGAAATGATCCAACCATAAAAAAAGATGAAGTAAATCAGGATAACATAAATAACCCCTTGATCGATAAGGATAGCAACAACAAAGAGGGGCAAAGTGAAATTAAAAATCCTCCTGTATTAAGATATGGACAGCTATCGGTTGATATAAGACCATATGCAGAAGTTTATATTGACGGAGAGAGAGTTGGGACATCCCCGTTTAATAAACCTTTAACCTATCCTGAAGGCGAACACACAATTAAACTGGTTCATCCGGATTATCCCGTTTATTCGGATCTCTTTAAAATAAATCCGGGAGAAACCACAAGAATAAGAGTCTCTTTAGAATCAACTATCGGGTATATTAGGTGCCGCGTTTTACCATGGGGTAATGTTTATGTTAATGGCGACTTTAAGGGAACCACTCCGTTGCCAGAAAAAGAATTAATAAGAGTTGCACCCGGTCCGGTTAACCTAGTTATTAAACATCCCGACTATAGAGACATTGATACAACCTTTTCTATTAGTAAAGGCGACACATTAAGTTTCAGATTCATTCTAAAAAAATAATTTTTAAGATGACAAAAAAGTTACATATTGTTTTAATTCTATTTTTCATTGCCGGGTATATAAACGCTCAGGAAACCAAATACGAATGGAAAATTCGGGGTTCTATGAAATATCCGGTTTCCGGCGCACAGGTTGTTTATGATATTGCCGCGAGTAGTGATAAAATATATTTGCTCGGAGGGTACTCGGATTCATTGCAAAGTGAAGTTGACTGGATTCAGGAATATGATGTAGTTAAAAATACATGGAATATAGTTGGAAGAATGCTTCAACCTCGAGAACAATTTGTTGCCGATATCTGGAAAAACAGCATTATGTATTTTGGCGGCGCTGTAGGATCTTCAACAGATAAAAATTCAATAGAAACGTGGGACTATAAAATAGTTACAAATTTACCATCGGTCTATGATAGAACAAGGAACTTTGGAAGATCATTTTCGACCGGTCAAATAATTGGTAATACGTTATATATTATTGGCGGAAACCCTTCAACTCAAAGCGATACTCTCGATTATATTGTGGGATATAATCTGGATAATAAACAAGTCGGTTTTACTTTTAAATCTCCTTCTGCAAATACATTCAGTCAAAGAATGACTTTCATTGTCTCTCCATACATTTATATTTTTGGTGGAGTATTGAATGGTGTTACAAATACTATTCAGCGATTTAACATCAATCAACAGCGATTGGAGAATTTAACAGAAAAATTATTGGATGTACGCGCTGCCGGTTCTGCTGTTTTTAATCCGCTTAGTCAAAAAGGATTTATTATTGGTGGTTATAACGAAAAATTTGGTGCGCTAAATACAGTTGAAGAAATTGAATTTTTACCTGACGGAACTCTTTCTATTAAACCGGGCCCACCGCTTACATACGCAAGAACTAATCTTATGGCGGTAGCATATAAAAATGGTCTGGTTGCAGTATTTGGTGGAAGAACAGATCGCGGGCATTCAGGAAGTACCGTCCCGTATTTCGAAATTTTAGAACTAATTACTTCTGTTGATGATAAAAAGAATGATCTTCCATTGGGACACCGGTTATTGCCGAATTATCCGAATCCATTTAACCCATCTACAACTATCTCTTTTGATCTTTCTTCGGATGCGGAGATATCATTGGATGTTTATAATCTACTTGGCGAACATATTAACACACTAGTTAAATCTCAAAAAACAGCCGGTCATTATGCTAAAGTATGGGACGGAACAGATAAGTTTGGAAATTCGGTTCCGAGCGGAATTTATTTTGTAACTCTTAAGATTAGTGGTAATTCTAAGAGCGAAAGACAGACTTCAATTCTAACACAAAAAATGTTGCTTCTTAAATGACAAGAAAATTATTTATTATAATTTTATTATTAATTACCATTAAACTTTCCGCACAGGAAGTTACTTACAATCACGTTAAAGCCGAATACGAAGCATTTGAGTATGAAAAAGTAATTCAGTTGTCGAATGCGTTGATCAAACAAAGTGGTGTTTCCGATTCGCTTAAAATCGATGTATATCAGATGAGAGTTGTTGCGTTCTATTCTTTGGGTGATGAGTTATCTACGCAAAACAGTTTTAGAGAGATATTAAAAATCAATAAAAACTATTCACCCGATCCTTCCAAAATTTCTCCGCGTTTAATAGCGATTTTTCAGACCGTTAAAGAGGATTACTTAAAATTATTAGCTCAGGAAACTATTAAGAGAGATTCTACCGGTCAGGCCGAAAAAGTTTTTGTTCCTTCTCAATTCAAAAGCTCGGCGCTAAAAAATATTTTTGTGCCGGGATGGGGTCAGATATCAAACGGATATTCAACAAAAGGTTATTTGCTCACAACCGCATCATCTATAAATCTGGCTGCAATGATCTATTTTATTTTTGATACGAAGAAGAAAGAGAATGATTACTTAAAAGAGATAAACAAAAACCTTATTGAGCCTAAATACAATTCATTCAACAAATCATATAAAATTAGAAATACTCTCATCGCCTCTTACATTATTATATGGCTTTACAGTCAGATCGATTTACATTTATTAAGCAACGGAGTAGAGGATAATAGTAATTCCGGTCCAAGTGAAATTACTTATAGAAGTGCAGACCAGGAATTTCGGTTAAACTGGAGAATACCATTATAGCTATAATGGCAGAATAATTTTCACACACGACGAAAAAAATTCGTATTGAACTATACACTTCTGATTTGGACAAATACCTTTAACGTTCTTTTCGGTTCTTTTTCAGTGTTTCTTGGATAAATCGACACCAGAAATTTAATGGCATTTTAATTGCACCGCTTTAATTACACACACGCTACAAGTTAGTCCTTAAGGTTGGCGAAGGGAAGCAAAATTTTTAATCCTTCGCCTTTTTTTATGTATCATTATCATTTCATTTTTAATCGAATATCAAAATTATTTTAGACGCTATTTTTCTATTAATTGCCGGGATTTCTTCTTTGGTTTTTAATTAAATCAATAATTCATATATTAAGCCCGCGAAATTGAAACTAACTTGTATCAAAGAGAAATATGGAATTAAAATCGGAAAAATTTAGCGATGTAACTGTAATACACGTGTTCTTAACCAGAGCTACTTTAGCAAAAGCGGTCTCTTTTAAGGATTATGTCTCCGACACAATAACCAACGGGGCGCATAAAATTATTATTGATCTTAGTATCTGCGAGTATATTGATTCTACTTTCTTAGGGGCAATGGTCGCAATGTTAAAAAAGGTTAATGCATTGAACGGCGATTTGAGGCTTGTTTACAATAAAGAAGTTCCTTCATTACTCTTTGTACTTACCAGAATGGATAAAGTATTTAAAACTTTTACATCACTTGATGAAGCGCTTGCAAGTTTCAATGTTTCAGGGAACAAACCTCCAACATTAAGCTGGAAATAATTTATCCCGTCACTTTTACGATCTTATATACTTTATCAAATTCTCGAACACGATCTTCACAACCAAGCGTAATATCATCTCCTTTTACTGCTTCTGATACGGTTGATTCTCCAAGCATGATTTCTTTTACAGTTAATTCAATTGTTCCGGTTGTAGTTCCGATTATATAAATCGAATCACCTTTAGAAATCATATCAGCTTCAATTTTAATCTGAGCTACTCTGCTCTTTTTATAATAGTTAACAACTTTACCCACATAGACCTTTCTTGTTGAAGCGATGCTTCCGTAAGTGGTCGCATAACTTTCAGAACCGGGAACACCAAAATAAAATCCCGGGGAGAATCCTCTATTATAAACTTTTTCGAGCTCTGTTAAGTAATTTTCTTTTTTCTCTTTTGTGAGCGATCCGGTAAAATAATTATCGATCGCATTTTTATAGACAGATACGGTTTTGGAAATATATTCTGGACTTCTTTTCCGACCTTCAATTTTAAATGCATCAATTCCCGCCTCAATCAGTTTATCGATAAATTCAATAGTGCAGAGATCTTTCGGGGAGAGAATATAATCTTCTCCAATAATCATTGAATGGTTATCATCTTTATCAACAATCTCATATTCTCTTCTACAAGGCTGAATACATTCTCCGCGGTTTGCGCTTTTACCAAAGACTTCGTGACTCATAAAACATCTGCCGCTAACAGCAATACACATTGCCCCGTGTATAAATGCTTCAACTTCGATGCTGGTTTTGTTTTTTATCTCGATAATTTTTTCAAGTGTACATTCACGTGCCAGCACAATTCTTTTAGCTCCCAGACTTTCGTAATACTTTGCCGCTTGTGAATTTGATATGGACGCTTGTGTGCTAATACAGAATTGTATATTGTATTCTTTGCACTTCATAATTGCCGAGGGGTCCCAGCAAATAATCATATCTATACCGGCATCCCGGGCAGATTTTATAATAAGATCAAGTTCATCAAGTTCATTCTCAAAAACTATGCTGTTTAGTGTAAGGTGTGTTTCTACATTACTCTTTTTGCATATTCTAACTATTTCATCAAGATCGGAAAGATCAAAGTTGTTTGCCTTTGCGCGCATATTCAGATTTTTTAGACCGAAGTAAATCTCATCCGCACCTGCATTTATGGCAGAGTTTAACATCGTCCAGTCACCGGCGGGAGCCAGTAACCGGGGCTTTTTAATTATGCGATTCATTTTTAATCAAACACATTTTTTAATTACTCAATTATAATAAAGCTTTTTGAATTAATGACTAATTATTTTTGCGGAAGCCGATTTAATAGCTAATTTTAAAAACTATGAATAGAAATATTTTCCTTGCACTAATTGGAATAGGAATCGGGGGAATAGGGTTTGGATTAATCACTCCGGTTACCGTAATGCTGCTGGAGAAAAACAGCGCGCCCACATGGATTACTGGCACCTCAACAATGATTGGTTATGCAAGCATTGTTTTGTTCTCGAGCTATACCGGACGATTAATTGAAAAACTTGGCGGCAAAAGAATATTACTAACGGGTTTATTCATCTGGTTCCTGGGCGCACTGGCTCATGTTTTCTGGTATATATATCCTCTGCTTTTTCCAATTAAGTTTATTATGGGTATTGGCGGAACATTTATTTTTGTTTCAACAGAAGTAATGATCAACTATTTCAGCGACGCAACTAACCGGGGTAAAAATATCAGTTTATATGTTGTACTTCTTTCCGCCGGGGTTGCGGTAGGTACGCTGCTTATATGGACTATCAACATTTTGCCATGGCTTCCATTTGTAATCGGGGCTCTCATAATGCTTGTTGTATTCGTTTATGAATTTTTTGTGTTGGAAGATTTCGAGATGAAGATTAATAACGTCTTGAATGAAAAGATGCCTATTTCTAAAATGCCGGTTATTAGTCTCCTCTCCGGAATTATTTACGGATTGTTCGAATCATCGATTATTGTTGCCCTACCAATGTATGGTTTAAGAAACATGTTCACTTCTAATGAGGTGTCTTTCTTTCTCGCGTCTTTTGTAGTAGGTGGAATTATTTTACTCTATATCATCGGCAGGTTTACAGACCGGATTAATAAATATCGATTTCTCATTTTCATATCCGGATTACTATCTGTCTTTTTTCTGATACCTGTATTTATCTCAAGGTTTGAGTACCTTTTAATGATATTCTTTTTAATGGGGGGAATTATCCCGGCGTTTTATACAGTTGGACTTAATTATACCGTAGAAAAAGTTGATGGTAAATTTATGGCTCAAGCCAATGGTTATTATTTAATGATGTATGGAATAGGTACAATTGCCGGTCCGATCTTAGGATCCTTTACTGTAGAGCTAAATAAAAATTACGGTTACTGGGTCTTTGCGTCGGGTTTATGCTTGTTATTTGTAATTTCTTTCCTCCGAAAGCCCTTCCGGTCAATATGAACTTGCTTATATTATTACTCAAATGATTTTATTATTTTGAGATTGGTTTTATTATAACTATGAAAATCCCTTATGAACAATAAAATTGATAAGGTTCTTGAAGAAATTCACGCAATAAGCAACTGCGATGCGGGATACATTTTAAAAACAGAAAAAAAGGTCTTATCTATTTTAGGATCATTTGGATTAAACAATTTAACCGAATCCGATCTTTCGGAGATTAATACACTGATCTCAATAAAGAACACAAATCTCAGAGAAATTTACAAATCGAAATCATTTATAAATCTTAGTAAACAGCATAGTTTAGTTGCTCTTTATAGAGAAAAGATCTTTGAGCAGAAAAATTCAAACTATTATCTTGTCTTATTCGGCAAGAAAAAACTTCCGGATGTAAAAAAATTATTTACTCTACTTAGCACCAATATCAATATTCTAAAAAACGAATTTTTAAATCCGGAAAAAAGCAGTGAATTGACAATAGAAAATTTATACTATGAAGCATTAGCAACTATTCCAACTGTTATTTTTTCTACAAACGCCGACGGATCCGAATATTATTTTATTACAGATTCTGTTAGAAATCTTTTCGGTTACTCACCACAGGAAATATATGACAACAAGCTTTTAATTTTGCGTTCAATAGATGAAGACCATTTTCATAAATTCCGCGGATTTGCTGAGAAATTGAGAACGGGCGAAGTCAGCTCGGTTGAATATCGTATGAAAGACCGCTTCGGAAAAGATCACTGGGTAAGACATTCGGGAATTCCGATAATTCGCGATGGGAAAGTTTTGCGCGTAGTTGGAATGATTAATGAAATTTCTGAAGAGAAAATAACGCAGCTTAAGCTCGAAAGCTCCGAAGAAAAATTCAGAATGCTTATTGATACAGCAGATGATCTTATTTTCATACTGAATGGATTTGGATATTTCAGTCTGGTCAATAAAAACGGCGCAACCGCTCTCGGTTATGTACCGGAAGAAATGATTGGTAAACATTTTTTGGAGTTTGTTGATAAAGAAGATGAACCGAAAATCGCAGAAGCTTTTGCCAGAATACTTAGTTCAAATGAAGTAACTACTTTTGAGGCAGTCTTTTTAGACCGTTTTGATAAGGGCGTTACTTTCGAAATTCATGCAAAACCAATGATTAGCGAAGGCGAAGTTTCCGGAATGATTAGTATAGGAAGGAATATTACAAACCGAAAACTTGATGAACAGAAGATACGGGACTTAAATGCTAAGCTTGTTGAAGCTAACAGAATAATCTCAATTGAAAGGGAAAGAGCGCGTCACAAAATAAATGTTCTGGAAGAATTGAATAAATTGAAAAGCGAATTTATATCGAACATATCCCATGAATTAAGAACCCCGCTTGCTTCAATTGTGGGCTTTGCAGAAACCATTCTTTCAGATCCCGATCTGCCTAAAGAAACATCTAAAGAATTTAATGAAATAATTCTTAGTGAGGGAAAGCGTCTAGCAAAGCTGATTAATGATGTGCTGGATTTTTCAAAATTAGAATCGGGCGAGGAAGATCTTAAGAAAGAAAATATAAATGTAAATGAAGTTCTGTATGAAGTTCTGGATCTGTTTACAAAACAGATTAAAGAAAAGGAACTTCATCTGTCAAAAGAGTTGCCGGAAAATGAAATAAACATTATAGCTGACCGCACAAGAATTTCACAGGTGTTTTTTAATTTAATTTCCAATTCAGTTAAATTCACAAACCAGGGTGGACGAATATTTATTATTCTTGTTGACCACGGAAAAGAAATTGAATTCACGATAACTGATACAGGAATTGGAATTCCGGCGAAGGATATTCCCAAATTATTTCAGAAGTTTAGTAAAATTCAAAGACCGGGGGCTCCGCTGATGGGAGCCGGTTTCGGGCTTGTAACTGTAAAACAAATCGTTGAACTTCACAAAGGCGTTATAAGAGTTAAAAGCGAAGAGGATAAAGGTTCAACTTTTATAGTTCGGCTACCTAAACAGTAACTAAAGAGGTCAAATGGACAAACTTATTTTTATTGTTGATGACGAAGAATCAATTCTAAAAATGCTTACTCATTGGTGTAAGACCCAGTGGAATTATAATGTAAGAACGTTTACAAATGGAAATGATGCATTGTCTGCACTTCAAGAAAATCCCGATCTCTTACTTCTGGATATAATGCTGCCGGATATAAACGGTAACGATATTCTCCGCGCAGTTAAATTAAAATACCCGCGATTACCCGTTATTATGCTCTCGGCACAGGGAAGTGTTGAAGTTGCACTCGAATCGATTCGATTGGGTGCGTTCGATTATTTTCCAAAACCGATTGATAAGAACCGGCTAGAACCGGCAATAAGAAATGCAATTAAAAACTTTGATCTCGAAAGGGAACTCGAAAACCTTAAAGAAAATTTACAAAAGGAATACAGCTTCGATAATATTATTTCTGCAGATAGCAAAATGCAGGAAGCATTCAAAATGGTTTCTAAAGTTTTAGATAACGACATAACCGTTTTGATAACCGGCGAAAGCGGAACGGGTAAAGAGCTAATTGCAAGAGCAATTCATTTTAGCGGAAAAAGAAAAAGTGCTCCATTTGTTGTTGTAAACTGCGCTTCAATTCCCCGTGAACTTCTGGAAAGCGAATTGTTCGGACACGAAAAAGGATCCTTTACCGGGGCACATCAGAGAAAAATTGGAAAGTTCGAACTTGCAAGAGGCGGTACTATTTTCCTGGATGAAATTGGCGAAATGGAAATGTCTCTTCAAGCAAAAATTTTACGAGTAATTCAGCAAAAAGAATTTGAAAGAATAGGCGGTAACGAAGTAATAAAAAGTGATGTTAGAATAATTTCTGCTACCAACAGAGATTTAAAACTCGCGGTTGAATCTAAATTATTCCGCGAAGATTTATTCTATCGATTGAGCTCGTTTCCTATTCATATTCCTCCTCTAAGAGAAAGACGAAAAGATATTGTTGTTTTAATCGATCACTTTCTTAAACACTTTAATGAAAAACTCGGTAAAAAAATTAAACAAATTTCTAAACCGGCACTAAAGATACTTTACGATTATGATTGGCCCGGTAATGTCAGGGAACTTGAAAATACACTTGAAAGATGTATAATCTTAAGTGATGGTGATAACGTTGATGTTGAAGTTCTTCCGCCAAATATTACGTTGCATCTAAAAACGGGTGGACTTGTTAACACAAATAATATTTTTGAAGAAAATTCACCAATAATACCTTTTGAAAAGTTGAAAGAGGAAGCGATTAAACACGCATTAAAAGTTACAGAAAATAATATTGTGGAAGCTGCAAGAAAACTAAAAATAGGTAGAGCAACTTTATATAGACTGATGGATAAATATAAAATTGCTTCCGATAAAAAGTAGGAGATTTAAATGGCAATTATAGAAGAAGTAATTGATGATATTGTTGTTGAAATAATCAATTTGGATAGGGCTACTCTAAGAGAAGCCGATCAATTAAAAAACCTGATAAATGATAAAATTGAGCTCGGCTACAAAAAAATCATTATCGATTTGTCAACAGTGGAGTTTATCGATTCAACATTTCTGGGTGTTCTTGTAAATACTTTAAAAAAAGTTGCAGCACTCAAAGGGGATTTAAAATTAGTAGGGTTCAAACCGGCTGTTCGCTCGATGTTTGAACTCACAAGACTGTTCAGGGTTTTTGAATCCTATAGCGATTTACAGGACGCAATTAGAAGTTTTACTAACTAAAAAATTTTACAGGGTTACCGTGCCAGTAGATAGTTCAAAATCTCCGAACAAAATTTTGTTAGTTGAAGACGAATTTAACATAGCCAAACTTTTTATCTATAATTTGTCTAAAGCCGGCTTCGAATGCCAGCATGCAAACAATGGGCGCGAAGCCCTTGAACTTGCTTATAAAAATAAACCCGATATTATTATAAGTGACGTAATGATGCCTGAAATGGATGGATTCGAATTCAGAAAAAAACTTCTTGAAGATGATGAATTAAAATCAATTCCATTTGTATTCCTTACTGCTAAAGGAGCAGAAGATGATATCCTCCAGGGATTTGATCTCGAAATAGAGGATTATATTATTAAAACCTCCAGCCCCAAAATTGTTATTGCAAAGGTGTCTGCAATTCTTAAGAGTCTTGAAAAAGAAAGAGTTAAGATTGTTGATGAAGTTCAAAAAGCAGCCGATTCTATGGGTGCGAAGGTTGTTCCGGACGAAGCCCCGGGCTTTAATGGATTTAAAATCAAGCACTGGCATCTACCATTTAAAAATGTTCCGGGCGGCGATTTTATTGATTACATAAAAATTGACGATGATAACCTTGTTATACTACTCGGCGATGTTATGGGCAAGAGATGGGGCGCATGGTACTTTGCAGTTGCTTATGCCGGTTATGTTAGAAGCGCTACAAGATTTGTTCTTGAATCCGCAAAAGAAAATAGACCGAGCGAAATTCTCCATAAAGTAAATGAAGCGGTTTTTAATGATGAAAGGATTTCCGAAGTTTTTATTACCCTTTCGGTTCTTGTGCTGGATAGAAAAAATAAAATTGTAAGATACTCCGGCGCGGGTGATTTACCTATTGTTTATAAATCGAACGAGGCGCAACTGATTCACTCTACCGGCTTGTTATTGGGATTTAATAAATCCGGACAGTATGAAGATCACGAAATTAAAATAAAAAGCGGTGATGAGATTTATATTGTTACCGATGGAATTACGGAAGCAAGAAATAAAGAAGGTGAGCTTTATGGTCACGAGCGCCTTGTTAAGTTTATTGATAGTATCGGTTCAAATGAAGAGCCGGTAGAAAAAATGAAAACAGAAATACTTGATTTCTCGGGTGGTGAACTTGAAGACGATGTTAGCTTCATTTCCATTAAAGTACTATAATCGATTCATTTCTTTTTCTACAACTATTAATTATTTATCTGAAAATAAACGATCCCCGGTTCCCCCTACCGGATTCAAACTTTCTTCTGAGTCTAACAAACAAAGAATTGAATTATTCGAATACAACGCGTAAATTCCATCTGTAAAAGATTTCAATTCCAAATATTCCAACTCCATTCCTGTTCAGTATCTATCGTTCTAAGAATAATGCATCGCTATTTACAGCGGAAAGAATAACCTCCCCTAAGTGGCATTAAATGCCGGGGGGATTAATTATAAAAACAAATTAAAGGAGGTTATTATGAAAATTATCCGCATGAATCTTCTTGATGGAAATTCTCGAAGTAAAACTGCAGCTTTTTTCGATTTTCAAACTCCGGATGAAATAACTATCAAGGGATTTAGGTTGGTTAATGGCTCTAATGGATTATTCATTTCAGCGCCGGATTCAAAAGGCAAGGACGGTAAATATTATGAATCGGTCATCCTTCCAAAGGAATTAAAAAAGAAACTCGAAAAATTAGCTGTCGATGAGTATAACAAATCGAAAAGTTGATTGAGCCTTTTGTAATGTCTCAAAAGTAATACTCAACCGATATACCCTTGAATTTAAATGACTATTGGTTGGAGAATAACTTTTGGGACATTCATTTATGAATTATAAGCAGAGACAAATTTTTTCTTGAGGTATTCAAAATATTCTTTTGTGATAGTAACCTGTGAATAAATATCAGCAATATCCGTAGTGGTTATTTTTTCATAGTCTTCGTTTCGCGGCAGAACAATTAATCCCCCCATATCAACGGCGGCGGGACTTATCACAATTCTATCTTCTCCTTTTGCAAAGTATTGTTTCGGGCGATGAAGTCTTCTGGGAAAAATAAATACTTGCCAGCGCTCATTTTCAAACAAGCTTATTATGTTAACCATTGGTTCTTCATCAGGCTTGGAAATATTCTTAAATGAACGAATAAATAATTTGAACGCTTGTAGCAGCTCGCTTTTACTATCGGACTCTAATAAAAATCCGAACCTTAAATACATCTCGATAAAAGTTATTTCCAATACGTCTGATCGGATTATGTTTTTATCGTTAATTTTTTTTAATTGTTGAATATCATTTTCAATTGGAATAACCCTCTTTGATGCGGCCTGAAAATGTAAATGATCCGGTGCTGATGCTCCGCATCTTGGACCGTTATAAAACAAACAGAAACGGAAACCTAATTTCTCGGAGATATCCAGCATATCATCAAAATTAGCTGTAATGTTTTGAGGAATATGTTTCTTATGAACTATTGTAAAATGTTCTTCGAATATTGGATATGGATTGCAAAGAATTAAATAATGCTTACCATATTCAAGTGCTTTCTGCTCTGCCGGCAGATTGTTCAAACAAAGAAAACAGGGTCGTTTATTTATTGTTTTATCACTTACATCGGCAGATGTAGAAATTATTCTTGCCGGATTGTTTTGGATTACTATGTTAATTCCGTCTATTTCTAAATTACGAACTACAACACCGGCGAGCTCATCATAATTTTTTTGTAACAGCGCCCAGGATTCTTTCTGCTCTTCCATTAATTTTTGAGCAGCCAAAGCCCATAAACTTAAATCGGCACTTTTATCTTTATGATTATTTAATATCATAAACCGTATTCAATTTTCGTTATTGAATTTGATCCGTTTAGAAATCTCTATTGAGCGTAATCTGTCTTTATAATTATTGTTTCTGTTTTGTTTCTCGATATCAAGATCAGAGTCTGAATTTCCTTCCCATCTCCGGCAGATATAAACCGGTTCATAAATTCTACCGATTTTGTATTCTCTCGAAATTGTAATTCCCAGAAAATAATCTTCTCCATAACTTACATTTGGAATATGTATTGTTCGGAGAAGGGGAGTATAAAAAGCTCGCGGCGCACCCAGCCCATTAATTCGGAGAGCATTATTGGTTCCGTTCACATCGCTCCATTCTCTGTGATCAATTAATCCGGGTGGAATTTGATTGAGATTAAAATCAGTTAGTATATAAGAGCCGATTACCATCGCAAAATTTACTTTGCGAAAAGCATCAACAATTTGTTGGAGAGAGTTTTTGTCCTTGTAAAGATCGTCGCTATCAAGTTGAACAGAAAATTTTCCGCAGCCGGTATGATTCACGGCAAGATTCCAGCAACCGCCGATAAGTAAGTCTTTCCTTTCGGGTATTAAATGAATAATATTTCTGAAGCGTTCTGTAAAGTTTCTTATAATATCTGTTGTACCATCTGTGGAATGGTTATCAACTACAATAATATTGAACTGAAAATCTGTTGATTGATTAATGGCAGATGTTAAAG
>JBBIHP010000047.1:0-20171 GCA_037446915.1 Ignavibacteria bacterium | reverse complement strand
AAGGATTGTATGAAGCCGAGTTGAAAGTTGCTGCGTTTCAAAACGGATACTTTACTGCACTTTGTAACCGTGTTGGTAGGGAAGAACAACTTACCTTTGCCGGTGAATCGTTTGTCTGTAATCCCGAGGGGAAAGTAATTGCCAGAGCCGGAAGTTTGACCGAAGAAATTTTAATGTGTGATGTTGATCTAAAAGAAGTAGAAAATTCTCATGCAAAAAAATTATTCTTTAGAGACCGCAGACCAAATTTATATTCAAATTGGTTTAAAGAAGAGTAGTAATTAGAGATGGAACTTCATTTCACAAATGCTTGTTGACAGGTTTAAAAAAGGGAGATGTTATGAAATGTCCAAACTGTGATATTAATCTTGTAATGTCTGAAAAAAAGGGAATTGAAATTGATTATTGCCCACAATGCCGCGGAATCTGGCTCGATAGAGGAGAACTTGATAAGATTGTTGAACGCTCAATCGATATTATGCCGCAACAAAATTTCGATGATAATTATAGTAAAAGCAACCAAGGCTACCAGAGAAAATATGATGATGATTACTATAAGAAAAGAAGAAATAAATCCTTCCTGGGGGAACTATTCGATTTTTAATTACAAAAATGAAGCGGGGCGTACAATAATGCGCCCCGTTTTTTTATTTAATTAGAATAATCTCATTCTGTCTTTCCGATAACCACTCAATACCATCTTTTGTAACAACAACCATCTCTTCAATAGTTGCTATTCCATAATTATCAATTGTTAATCTTGGTTCAATTGTAAATACATTTCCTTCTTCAATTTCTAAATACGGCAAGTTATTATAGCGTTCCCATTTTGGACCCATCAAACATCCGCCATCGTGGCAAACTCGTCCAACCTGATGACCAAGTCCGTGCGGAAATTCATCGTATCCATTTACCTGAATATAGTGACGTGCGACTTCATCAATTTCCCATCCTTTCTTGCCGGGTTTCATTGCATCTGCAGAACGTGTAATAGATTCCTTTATAACATCAAACCCTTTCTGAACTTCATCCGGTGCTTTTGTTTCTCCTGGACGAAGAACATACCATGTTCTCTGTAAATCCGAACAATAGCCGTTATACTTAATACCGAAGTCCATGTTAATTACATGTCCGGGTTCTATCACTCTATCGGTTGGTCCCGCATGCGCACCGGCTGTATTCGGACCGGAGAAAATGGAGGGACAATAATCTTTATCCCATGCTAATTGAAAACCTCTTTTTGCAACAAGATCCTGAACATAATAAGCCACCTGTTTTTCCGTTAACCCGGGTTTTAAATATTTTGTTACATCATCAAAAATTTTGAGTGTCTCTTTAATTGCTTCTTTAATCAAACTTATTTCTGTTTGAGATTTTCTTCCTCTTAGGGCAGCAACAATTTCTTCTGAAGAAATTAATTTGGAAGCATAATCGGTTCCGTTAAAGTGATCGAGCAGCTCAAGATATAATCCGTATGTCATTCCATCTGCAAGACTTGAATTGCGCGAATAGTTAATTGCGATCTTATTCGGTTTATATTGATTGATTACGTCCAGAAATTTTTCTTTGATTGACTTTAAGTACGGATGAATATTTTTATACGTTCCAACCATTTTCATGTTTTCCAATTCGAGCGAGCCGATAATCGCATGTGTGTCGCCATTCTTTGTAATTATAAATGCTGATTGCCATGTTGCATTGGTTCCGACAATCATATCAATCATCGGATCTTTTATATTTCCCGTTTCTCTTACAAAAGTCATCCACATATCTATCTCTTTTTCGTTCAGTATTTTAACCGCCTGATCGATTTTTTCCAGTATTAATTCTTTTCCCATTTTGCTCACCTAATAGTTTGAAATGTTACCAGTAAAAATGGCTAATCTTATTTGAAAATGCCAAACACTTTGTTTTGGAAATCGTCTAAAATTCCGCGGTTTTAATTATTAAATTATTTTTAACATTTCTGGATTGGAAATGTGTCTCTATTATTTACTACTTTTAAGTATTGAGACTTACATTCAACATTTCATCAGCAAACAGAGGTAATCATGAAAAAGATTTTTTGTCTTCTCCTTTTTATTGTTCTTTCACAAACAGCATATTCTCAGGTTAGATTTGTCTCCGATCCCAGTCTTTCTCCTGCTGAAAAAAATATTGTATTCAGTTATGGTGGAGATTTGTGGACAGTTCAGGTTGGCGGGGGCACAGCCTTGCGACTAACGGGAATGGATGGTAATGAAACTAATCCGCTTTATTCGCCAGATGGCAAATGGATTGCTTTTACTGCAACTCAGGATGGAAATCCAAATGTATATGTAATGCCCTCGGAAGGAGGAAAAATTACACAGCTCACTTTTCACAGCGGAAGCGATGTTGTAGAAACATGGTCGTGGGATTCTAAGTTAATCTACTTTACTTCCAACCGTTATAATTCCGGAACAACTTATGTTGTATCAATTAACGGAGGAACACCAAGAAGAATATTCGAAAATTATTTTACATGGGCTCATAATATTGCTGTGCATCCTAAAACGGGCGAAATATTTTTTAACGATTCGTGGGAAAGCTCTTTATTTGCTAACCGTAAACGATACAAAGGCGATTTCAATCCAGATATAAAATCGTTCGATCCTAAAACCCGCGAGTATAAAGTCTATACTACTTACATCGGTAAAGATATGTGGCCGACAATTGATAAAGATGGGAACCTCTATTTCGTTTCGGATGAAGCAAACAACGAGTACAATCTTTACAAATTGGAAAACAGTAACAAAAGAGAATTAACAAAATTCGATACATCTATTAAACGTCCGCGTGTAAGTTATAACGGCGGTAAAATTGTTTTTGTAAGGGATTATCAATTATATGTTTATGATGTGAAATCGGGCAATGCCAATGCGGTTGATCTCAAACTGTTTGATAACTCCTCAATCAATCTTGCCCAAGAGTTTAATGTAAAAGACAAGGTAACAAACTTTAATGCTTCGCCCGATGGAAAGAAATTTGTATTTGTATCCCGCGGTGTAATTTTTGTTTCTGATCTGGAAGGTAAGTTCATCAAAAAAATTAATACGGATCCAAATGAACGCGTGGTTGAAGCACTCTGGCTTAAAGATAATCAAACAATTTTGTATAACAGGACTGTTAACGGCTGGTTAAATTTATTTACGATAAAGGCAACGGGAGATCAGAAAGAAAATCAACTTACATTCGACGAGATGAATAACCGCGAAATAAATTTTAACGATGATAGAACCATGGGAACTTACTTTAGCGGAAGAAACGAATTGAGATTGCTCGACCTTGCTAAATTGAAAAGCGATACAATTGTTAAAGATGAGTTTTGGGCAATTTATGACTCACCGGTTCGGTTCTCTCCCGATAATAAGTTTATAGCTTATACAGCATACCGCAATTTTGAGCAGGATATTTTCATTTATGACATTGATAAAAAGAAATCTGTAAACATTACAAATACAGGTGTTACCGATACAAACCCGTTCTGGTCTCCCGATGGTAAATATCTCTATTTTCAAACAGACCGTTTAGCACCGGGTTATCCGCGTGGAGTTCAAAATTCTGATGTTTATAGAATTGCACTTCAAAAATACGATAAAGATTTCCGCTCGGATCGGTTCGGTAAATTATTTATAGAAGAAAAGAAAGACACTTCCAAACCGATTGTCAAAATTGATTTTGATAATATGATTGATCGATGGGAAGCGGTTGCCTCGCAGAACGGAAATCAGGGCTCTCCGTTTGTAATTCAGAAAGACGATCAGATAACACTCCTGTTTATCTCGAATCATAATGGCGATAATAACGTAATATGGCAGACAACCAACAAACCATTTGATAAGACGGAAACAAAAATAATTGAAGGTGCAAAATCCGGTTCGGTATTTATTTCCAAATCTAAAAACGATTATTATCTCCTTGCCGAAGGAAAAATATTTAAGCTCGATCTTGCTGCAAGTAAACTCAAATCCGTGGATATGAATTATACATTCACCAAAAATCTTGCTTCGGAATTCCGCCAGATGTTTTATGAAACGTGGGCAAACCTGGAAGAGAATTACTACGACGATAATTTTCACGGAGTAGATTGGCATAAAATTAAAAATCAATACGAGAAGTATCTTCCCGGTATTAGAACAAGGGATCATTTAAGAATATTATTGAGTGATATGCTTGGCGAACTAAATTCTTCGCACATGGGATTCAATTCAACCGGTGATGAAGAAAAATTGTTTTACAAGAATAACTCAATGGCAACCGGAATTTTGTTCGATAATGAAGATCCTTACAAAGTTAGTAGAGTTGTTAAGCGGTCTCCGTCTGATAAACTTGATAAGAACATACAACCGGGCGATCGACTCATTGCCGTTGACGGCGTAAATGTTGACGAAGCCGTTAACCGCGAGAAATATTTTGTAGCCCCTTCTATTCCCGAAGAGACTGAACTTACATTTGAGCGTGGAAAAGAAAAATATAATGTTAAGATTCATCCGTTAAGTTTTAATACGGTTTCGGGATTGTTGTATGATGAATGGGTGGATAATAATCAGAAGGCTGTAGATGAAAAATCAAATAAGAAAATTGCTTACGTCCACATGAAAAACATGGGTGCCGGCGAACTGAACAATTTTATTATCGAAATGACAAACGAATTTCATTATCGCGACGCATTAATACTGGATCTTCGTTATAACACAGGTGGAAATGTTCACGATGATGTTCTACAGTTTTTAAGTCAGAAACCGTATCTTAACTGGAAATACCGCGGCGGACAGTTAACACAGCAGCCCAACTTTACACCGGCATCAAAACCAATTGTGGTTCTTATAAACGAGCAGTCTCTTAGCGATGCCGAAATGACAACTGCTGGATTTAAAGAGCTTAAACTTGGTAAAGTTATCGGCACAGAAACTTATAGATGGATTATTTTTACTTCGGGTAAATCACTTGTTGATGGATCCTTTTACAGATTACCTTCGTGGGGATGCTATACATTTACCGGAGAAGATCTGGAAATGACGGGCGTTAAGCCGGATATCTATATTAAGAATACATTCAAGGATAAACTTGATGGATTGGATCCGCAACTTCTAAAAGCGATTGATGAAATCCAAAAACAATTGAAATAGTATTGTAAAATTTCCTGATCATGTTCTTACTCATGTTCATTCCCATGCTCTTGATCATGATCAGGTCTTTTTATTTATATTCGCACATAATAATTTCAATAAATAATCCGAAGGGATTTCCGATTGAGTAATTTGCCAGTAAAAGTTGCCGTAATTGATCTTTATAATAACGAAGAGAATCAGGGTATTAGATGTATTAAAGATCTCTTAAACGAAACCGATTGCCTCTATCAGAATATTACGATTGATTACAAATTATATGATACCAGATTTAAGGGCGAAGTTCCTTCTCTTGATTACGATATATATATTTCATCGGGCGGACCCGGCAGCCCTTTTGAAGGCGAAGGACAAAAGTGGGAATCCGATTACTTTAGTCTGCTCGATAAGATATATAGTCACAATAAGAATAATGAAACGAAGAAACATGTTTTTTTTATTTGCCACTCATTTCAGATAATGGTGCGCTATTTCAAGTTCGGTCAAGTGATTCCCCGTCATTCAAAATCTTTTGGTGTTATGCCGGTTAATAAAACAGAAAAAGGAAACAATGATATAATATTGCAAGGATTGAATGATCCGTTTTATGCAGCGGATTTCAGGGAGTGGCAAGTCGTTCAGCCGGACAAAAAAGTATTTGATGAACTTGGAGCCGAGTTATTGTGTATTGAAAAAGAACGACCTCATGTTCCTTATGAAAGAGCGATAATGGCTGTTCGCATTACTAATGAAATTGTAGGAACACAATTCCATCCCGAAGCCGATCCGGCAAGTATGTATTACCATTTCCGTCAGCCCGAAAGAAAAGAGCATGTTGTTTCTAAGTACGGTGAAAAAAAATATTACGAAATGCTTGATTTGCTTGAAGATGAGAAGGGGATAAAACAAACTAGAAAAACTGTTCTCCCCAATTTTTTAAAAAATGCGTTACAAAAATTACGCGGCGTATAAGAGTTCAACCCTTTGGTATTATAAACGAGAATGTAGTTCCTTCGCCAAGTTTGCTGGTAACCCAGATTTTGCCTCTGTTTCTCTCAACCATTTCTTTACATAAAAGTAAACCAAGTCCGCTTCCTTTTTCGTCTTTTGTTCCATATGTAGTATGATGGGTATCCATTCTGAATAATTTTTTCAGATCTTCTTCTTTTATTCCCACACCATTATCGGTAACAGATATTTCAACATCACTCTCTCTAAAATGGGATTTGAAAATAATTCTGCCTTCCTCTTTTGTAAATTTAATAGCGTTCGAAAGCAAATTCTGTATTACCGAAAAAATCATATCTTCGTCAGCAAAAACAACGGCCGATTGATCGACCTCATTTATTAGTTTTATCTGTTTATTTTCAGCATTATTTTTCAACAAATTGGTTATCTGATTTATTTTATGAAAAATATTGAATGTTGTTGGTTCGTAAGGAATTTTACCGGTTTGAATTCTTGACCATTGTAAAAGGTTTTCCAGCAAAGTAAAAACAGTTTTGGAAGATTCGTTAATTTTTTCTGCAAAAGATTTTATTTCTTCTTTCGAAAGCTCATCAATATCTTCAACAAGAAACTCGGAAAAATTTAAGAGTGAACTGAAAGGACTCCTTAAATCATGTGCAACTATTGAGAAAAATTTATCCTTTGCAGCATTTAATTCTTTCAATTCCTGTTCGGATTTTCGTAGCTGAACATTCAGGTTTTCGAATTTTTCTACAAGCATTCTTAAACGCGCTTCATTCTTTTTTATATCTGTTATATCTCTAAGAATACCCCGGTAACCAACAATTTCCCCGTCTTTGTTTTTAACAGCCATAGAAGTTTCAAGAACAGTAGCAATTTCACCGTTTAATCTTTTTATATCAATTTGATAATTGTTCACAAAGCCTGTTCTTTCTAATTCTTTTTTAAATTGCTCCCGTTGATCCTGATGCAGGTATATTTCTTTTGCAATATCGATGTACTTAATTTCTTCAAATGATCTAACCCTGAAAAGGTCTAATCCGGCCGGATTCAAATCTAAAAATCTTCCGTCAGTACTGCTTTCGTAAACAGCATCTTTCAATTCTAAAAATAATGTTCGGTATTTATCCTGTGCTTCCTTTAATTTCTCCTCTGCTTTTATCTGTTCTGTCAAATCTTTTGAAATTCCGACTAATGCTACATCGTTTCCATCTTCATCTTTTATCAGTGACGTGTTTAATTCGATTACGAACTCAGTTCCGTCTTTTCTTTTATTTATTAATCGTCCAGTCCAGCCGCCACTTAATGTTGCCGGATGAATCTTTGAAGTAATTCGCGGATCATTTTTATCGGATCTTATTTTATCAATCTTTTTTCCAATTATTTCATTCAAAGAATAGCCGTACATATTTAGAAATGCATTGTTAACGAACAGAATTTCCTGATCCATGTCCGTTATGTTAATTGCATCGCTTATTGAGTTGATCATGTGTAATAAAAGTTTAAGATCTCTTGATGGTCTGATGTTGGATGGTGTCATGTTGCCCGCATTATTTTGTTCGTCGTTTAAAGTATTGGTCGAATTACTGTTCATGTTAATCTACCAAACTTTTTCAATTCCAATATAACATTTGGCAAGATATTTTCTTGTGATTTTATTAACTAATAAAACGGTTTGTCCCTTTATTAAGCCGATCCATTATAGCAACACCAAGACCTTCTTCTTTAACAGGCTCGGCTAAAATTAAGTCGATCTCTTCTTTTTCAAGTTCATGAAGATATTTAAAAAGATTTGCGGCAGCTTCTTTCATATCTCCTTTTTCAGAGAGAATACGTACTGATTCGAAATTATAATTAAGGTTCGCCTTATTAAAAAACAGGGCGCCAATTTTTTTGCTTGAGTACTTTTTCAGATTCTCGTCGGTTAAAAAATAGAGCGGGATGGAGGGCGCATAATGAAACGGAAGCTGCCCGGGCGCGTTTGGTCTTATCGAAAATTTTGATATGACTTCAACTTTTCCGATCTCGTTTTCAATTTCTTCGCGCGATAAACCTCCGGGACGTAAAATTGAAAATTTACTCTCTGTAAATTGAATGATTGTCGATTCAACGCCCACAGAACATTTACCACCATCGAGTATGATATCTACTTTCTCTCCAATACTCTTGTAAACATGCAAAGCTTCGGTTGGACTTAAATGCCCGAATTTATTGGCACTTGGCGCTGCAATCGGGCAACCGCTTCTCTCAATAAGTTGAAGTGCAACCGGATGATCCGGCATTCTGATGGCAACAGTTGGATTACCCGATGTTACGATATCGGGGATAATATCATGTTTAGGTAAAACAAGTGTTAGAGGTCCCGGCCAGAATTTGTTGATAAGCTTCTCTATTCGTGAATCGTTAACAAATGCAAATTCGGTCAACTGATTCTTATTGGCAATGTGAAGTATAAGTGGATTGAAGGAAGGGCGTTTTTTAGTTTCGAATATCTTTGCAACGGCAATCGGATTTAATCCATTGGCACCCAAACCATAAACAGTTTCGGTGGGAAAGGCAACCAATCCGCCGGCTCTAATTATATTTGCAGCGCGGATAATAGTTCCTTCATTTGCTTCAAAAATATTCATAACAGCTTAATGTAATAACTTTGTTAAAGAATCTTAATTAAGGTATTTTCACCGGTAAAATTATCGAATTACTGCCTGATTATGAAACCGGGTTTTTCTATTTATTAAGAGGAATTATAATTAATGAACGAACTAAAAAAATTTTGTAAGCTGCTTGCCGATGAAAGCGGAAAGATTATAAAACAGTATTACCGCACTGATTATAGAGTTGAAATTAAATCCGATGAAACACCCGTTACTATTGCAGATAAAAGGTCAGAAGAATTAATGCGCGAAATGATAATGAAAGAATTTCCGGATCATGGAATTTTAGGCGAAGAGTTTGGCGAATACAATCCGTCATCAGAATACAAGTGGATTCTTGACCCTATTGACGGCACAAAAAGTTTTATAAGCGGAGTTCCTTTGTTTGGTACTTTGATAGCACTCATTCATAATAACGAACCAATTATAGGTGTAATTAATCATCCGGTTTTAGGTGAATGTTTAATCGGCGATAATATTGCAACAGAGTTAAACGATATTAAGGTTACGGTAAGAAAATGTGACGACCTTTCATCAGCACTATTACTTGCCTCGGATCATTTGATAGTTGATAAGTATAGACCTAAAACCGGTTTTGATAATTTACTTAGCCGTGTTAAACTTTATAGAACATGGGGAGACTGTTACGGATACTCCTTGCTGGCAAGCGGTTTTGCCGATATAATGATTGATCCGATTATGAGTAAATGGGATCTTGCCGCACTAATTCCTGTTGTTAAAGGTGCTGGTGGAATCATTACCGATTACTACGGCAATAATCCCATGGAAGGAAATAGTATTGTTGCTTCAAATACGAAGTTGCACGGACAAGTATTAACCATATTGAATCAATAATTTTTGCATTATACTGTTAAATCACTTTACAACAGTAATTGAAAAGTGATAAATTATACCCACGAAAAAAACTTATAATGAATACGGAAACGCACACCAATATTAGTCAATTCAAAATTAACCTTCTGGAGGGAAAATGAAACACAGATTTTTGTTAATTGTAGGTATGATTCTTGTTTCTTCATTTATAATTTATGCTGGAGGAGAGAAGAAAAAAGAATTTAAAATTCCTTATGAGCAGTATCAGCTTGCAAACGGATTGGATGTAATACTTCATGTGGATCGCTCAGATCCAATAGTTGCTGTTTATGTTGCTTATCATGTCGGCTCAAATAGAGAAACAAAAGGTAGAACCGGCTTTGCTCATCTTTTCGAACATATTATGTTTCAGGAATCGCAGCACATAGGTCAGGATCAATTCTTCAAAAAAATCTCTAAAGCAGGTGGATCATTAAATGGTTCAACAAATACAGACCGGACAAATTATTTTGAAACTGTTCCTAAGAACGCTTTAGAACTTGCATTGTGGATGGAATCTGATAGAATGGGATTTCTACTAAGTAAAGTGACTCAGGAAGCATTCGAGAATCAGCAGAATGTTGTTCAGAATGAAAAACGCCAGAGCGATAATCAACCATATTCACAAACTTATTATGCAATGGCAAAACTATTATATCCTGAAGGTCACCCATATAGCTGGACAGTTATTGGCGAACTTGAAGATCTTGCAGCGGCTTCATTAGAAGATGTTATCAATTTTTATAAGACTTTTTACGGTCCAAAGAATGCAACTCTTGTAGTTTCCGGCGATATTGATGTTAAAGAAGCCAAAAAATTAGTCGAAAAATATTTTGGTGAAATTACGGCATATAATGAATCGAAACCACTACCCAAGATGCCCGTTACATTAACCGAAACTAAACATGCCTATTTTGAGGATAAACTTGCCAACGCTCCGGATTTAACAATCGCATTCCCAACAGTAGAAAGATTTAGTAAAGACTCTTATGCACTTTCTTATTTATCACAACTTCTTGCCGGAAGTAAAAAATCCCCGCTCTACAAGGTAATAGTTGAAGAGAAAAAACTTGCGCCAAATGTAAGTGCATTTCAGCAAAGCTCTGAACTTGCCGGCGCATTCAGTATTAGTGTCCGCGCATTCCCGGGTAAAAACTTAGGAGAAGTTGAAGAAGCTGTAAAAGAAGCATTTGCCCGTTTTGAAAAAGATGGATTTACCGAACAGGATTTGGAAAGATTAAAAAATGGTGTTGAAGTTCAATTCTATAATCAGATTTCCAGTGTACTTGGTAAGGCAATGCGTCTTGCAGATTATAATATTTTTGCCGGTAACACAGATTACATCAATACAGATTTGAATAACTCGCTTGATGTAACAAAAGAAGATGTGCTTAGAGTATATGAAAAATATATCAAAGGGAAGAATTACGTTGCACTCAATGTTGTTCCCAAAGGAAAAGCTGAATTAGCAGCATCCAATGCGGTTCTTTTCCCGATTAAAGAAGAATCGATTGATATGCAAGGTGTAAAGAAAACCGCAGCTTCTTCGGTAAAAATAGAACCAATACCTACAAAGTTCGATAGAACAAAAGAACCAGCACTTGGACCCGATCCCGTTGTTAACCCACCGGCTATATGGAATGGCAAAATCAAAAATGGCGTTCAGGTTTACGGAGTTAAGCAGAGCGAGCTTCCTCTTGTTCAATTTTCTATTATCCTGAAAGGCGGAATGCTTCTCGACCCGATGGATAAAATCGGAACTGCTTTTTTAACAGCCCGGATGCTTAATGAAGGTACTAAAACCAAAACTCCCGTTGAATTACGTGAAGCTATGCAGGATTTAGGCTCTAATATTTCTGTTTCAGCCTCTTCAGAAAATATTACACTTAGCGGCTCATGCCTTGCAAGTAAATTTTCAGAAACGGTTGCATTAGCAAAGGAAATGTTGTTTGAACCGAGATGGGACGAAAAAGAATTCCCAATCGTAAAACGGCAAATTGTAGAAGCTCTTAAAAGAATGGAGACTTCTCCGGCAAATATTGCAAATAATGTATTTGCAAAAATTGTTTATGGAAAGGATAATATACTTTCTAATTCTGCGATGGGAACCGTTAGCTCTGTAGAATCAATAACAATGGACGACATAAAAAATTATTACGATAAATACTTCTCTTCTGCGGTTGCCAAAATTATGGTTGTTGGAGATGTTGATAAAAATAAAGCCGTAGAAATTTTCAATTCACTTAATGGATGGCAAGCTAAGGAAGTTAAATTCCCAGACGTAAAGATTACAGCCCAACCAAAACCGGGAATCTATTTTGTTGATGTTCCAAAAGCGGTTCAATCTGAGTTCCGCGTTGGTCATTTAGCGCTTCCGTATAGTCATCCCGATTATTATAAAACTATTGTAATGAACTTCAGATTGGGTGGAGATTTCAACAGCATTATTAATATGATTTTGCGCGAAGAAAAAGGATTTACTTACGGCGCTCGTTCCGGATTTAGCGGCACACTTTATCCGGGAACGTTTATTGCTCAAGCACCCGTTCAATCCAATTCAACATTTGAGACAGCATCTATCATTCGCGATGAAGTTAATAAGTACCGTCAGGGTATTAGCGCAGAAGACTTAAACAATGTTAAAAGTACATTACTTAAAGGAAATGCACTACGGTTCGAAACTCTTCAGGCATTATCGGCAATGTTAGGCCCGGTTGTATTATACGATCTTCCGTTTAATTATATAAAAGAGAGAGAAAAATTTGTTCAGAAGTTAACTTCCGATGAGCATAAAGCTCTGTCTCAAAAGTATCTGCAGCCGGATAAAATGGTTTATGTAATTGTTGGCGATAAAGCAACCCAGTTCGATAAATTGAAAGAGCTTGGTCTGGGCGATCCTGTGCAGGTTGATAAAAACGGCGATCCGGTAAAATAGTATAGCAGCACTCATCAATATTTCTAAAAAGGCGAGTACCGGTTAACGGGCTTGCCTTTTTTTCATCTCATTAAAAATTTTTTGAATCCTTTCTTTTTCATTCGCATCAAATCTTTACAAAATAAAATGGAGAAAACATGGGTAATGTTATAGAAGGAACAGACTTTAATTTTCAGAACGAGGTATTAAAATCCGATCTGCCGGTACTTGTAGATTTCTGGGCACCGTGGTGCGGTCCTTGCCGAATGGTTGCGCCTGTTGTTGAAGAGATTGCTGGTGATTTAGCTGGTAAATTAAAAGTCGTTAAAGTAAATACAGATGAAAATTACGGGGTTGCTTCTCAGTATGGTATTATGAGTATTCCAACTCTTGGTATTTTCAAAAATGGAAAACTTGTTGATGCAGTAATTGGTGCAGTTGCCAAACAGCATCTCGTTTCCAAAATAAAACCATACATTGATAATGTTAACTAATCATAAAAACAAAAAAGGCGGTAATTAACCGCCTTTTTAAATCTATTGTTTATTTCTTATTATGCTTCTACAATAGCATCAACCGCACAGACTTCAACACATGATTTACAATCATTGCATAATTCAGGTGCAATAAATGTATGATCTTCTGAAATAGCTCCTTTGGTTTCGCCGTTTACAGTATATGTTTCGCCCGCATTATAGATTGCGTTGTTTTCGCATTCATCTACACATGCTGAACAGCTGATGCATTCGTCCGTAATAACCATGATTTTTACTCCTCTATTTGATGATAATAATAATCGTTTGCCTCTATTGTTCAAAAACCTTGCCGCAAAATTTTATAAAATGAGCAAAAAAAGAGGTTTTTTATTTTCATTTTTGAAAAAAGAAAAGAATAGTATTGCGATATTGAGAAAAAAAGGTTGGACAGCTCTTATTTAATAAAAAACCCGATAAGTCCAACCTATCGGGTAATTAATAAACTTTGTAGAGGTCTTTTACTTTATAACCGCACCTAAACCGTTGATTCTATATGTCTTGGTTTTCGGTTGGCACGGGTCATCGCCTTCATGCTTATGTTCTTTATCGTCATGATGTTTTTCGGTTGATGGCTGAACTTCTGCAACAATTCCTTCTACCAATGCAGTTTTACCTTTGGCATCTTTAGGAAAAACTATTACGCCGTCTTCAACCTTAACAAGAATTTTTTCATTCTCTTTTTCACCGGCTACTTCAATCCAGCACCCCATGCTCTGGCAGACATTAAGGATTTTACCTTCAACCAGAACTGTTTTACCATCAAATTTTTCCGGCGAAGTTAGTATTGATGATACATTGGTTTTATCTTTTAATGAAATTTCTTTGCCATATTTTTCGCCTTCTGCATTAATGTTGCTAACAAATAAGAATAAGGCGATTACAAATAAAGTTTTTCTAAGCATTATCAATTCTCCATTTTTTTTAATTTGCCGGACAAAAATACTCCGCAGAGTCTTTTTATGCAAGGAAAACCGTAATACCTATTTTTTCTTGTTCTGTAAAATGTTATAGTGGTTCGTAATCCCCATTTTTCTATATTTGATTTAATAATTAACCAGCACAAAAATGTTTGCACAGGTTGTTTTTCCATTACCTTTTAGAAATTCATTCACTTACTCAATACCGGAACAATTAATTGATTCTGTAAAAGTTGGTGTAAGGGTTGTCGTTCCTTTCGGTAAAAGAGTGTTAACCGGCTTTATAGTTTCACTTTCCAGCACAACCGATATTAAAGAAAAAATTAAACCCGTTAGAGATGTACTTGACCAACATCCGGTCTTTGATGATGAAGCCCTAAAATTTTACGAATGGATTTCTGATTACTATCTCTGTTCACTTGGTGAAGCTCTTAAAAATGCTGTTCCATACGGGTCCGATATAGAATCGAAGAAAAAAATTGTTTCCGATCCCGAACTGTGTCTTAATCTTTTGAAGGAAGAGAAAAAGAAAACTACGCTTAAATCTAAAATTCTATTAATACTATCTACTAAAGAAGTCTGCACCATTTCTTATTTGCAAAAAGAAGTGAAGAATAAAAATATTTACTCGGTTCTAAACAATCTGGAAAGATCGGGGATAGTATCGGTTCTTAATGAAGTTGAAAGCGCGAGAGTAAAAACAAAGAAAGTAAAATTTATAAAACTTGCTAAATCTCTTGATGAAACTTACGAAGCGATTCCGGCTCTTGAAAAAAAATCCCCCAAACAAGTTGTTATTTTATTGGAATTGCTCCCGGCAAAAGAAGACTTACAATTAAGTGAACTTCTTAAAAAACTCAACATTAATGCTTCTACAACATATAGTCTGGTAAAGAAAAGGTTGGTAGAAGTTTATGAAAAGGAAGTGGACCGGATTTTTAAGGAAGTATATTCTGAAGAAATAAAAGAAATTAATTTAACCGGACAGCAATCATTAGTTGTAGATAGAATTTCCAATGCAATTACTCGAAATGAATTCGAAACATTTCTGCTTCATGGTGTAACCGGAAGCGGCAAAACACAGGTTTATATTGAGCTTGCCAAAAAAGTACTTGATAGTGGTAAAAACGTAATAATATTAGTCCCGGAAATTTCTTTAACGCCACAAATTACTTCAAGGTTCTTTAATCACTTTGGAAACATTACTGCGGTAATGCACAGCAGGATGTCTCTTGGCGAACGATACGATGCATGGCGCGGATTTATTTCCGGGAAGTATAAAGTTGCAATCGGTCCGCGTTCGGCTCTCTTTACACCGATTAAGAATATTGGTCTAATTGTAGTTGATGAAGAGCATGACCAGAGTTATAAGCAACAGGATATTGTACCAAAATACAATGCGCGGGATGCCGCAATAGTAAGAGGTAAGCTTAGCAACTGCCCGGTACTGCTCGGCTCTGCAACTCCATCCCTGGAAAGCATGCACAATGCATTAAGCGGTAAACACATACTGTTGGAATTACCCGAAAGAATAGATAATGCGAAACTGCCCGATATAAAACTGATTGATGTTACTATTGAAAAAAAGAAGAAGCGAATGGAAGGAGTTTTTTCGAAAACTCTTTTGGAAGAAATAAATGAAAAGCTGAATAAAAAAGAGAGCGTTATTATTCTTCAGAACAGAAGAGGTTTTGCAACACAAGTTTTTTGTAACGATTGCGGCGAAATAATAACGTGCGACGATTGTTCTGTTCCAATGGTTCATCATCTTAACAAAAATATTCTTCAGTGCCATTATTGCGGAATTGTTAAACATGTTCCTAAAGCTTGTCCTGTATGCGGTTCTATAGAACTAAAATTTTTTGGAACCGGTACACAGCGCGTTGAAGATGAGATGGAGTTCTACTTTTCCAATGCTAAAATTGAACGGGTGGATTCCGATTCGATAACAAGAAAAGGAAAATTAAGCGAGATACTTAACAGTTTTAGAAACGGCGAGATAAATATTCTTGTCGGAACTCAAATGGTTTCCAAGGGATTGGATTTTTCGAATGTTACATTGGTCGGTGTTATTTCTGCAGAAACAACTTTATGGATACCTGATTTTCGTGCCGATGAAAGAACGTTTCAACTTTTAACACAGGTATCCGGTCGTTCCGGAAGAGCCGATAAAAAAGGGGAAGTGATAATACAAACTCAAAACTCCAAAAATTTTGTTCTGCAGAAAGTGGTTGAGAACGATTATAAAGGATTCTATGAAAAAGAAATTGATCTGCGTGAAAAAGGTGAGTACCCGCCTTTTACAAGAATTGGGCTTATTGAAATTAAAGATGAGAAAGAAGACCGTGCGCGGGGTGCAATTAATGAAATTGCAACCATCTTAAAAAAATATTCTAAAGGATTGAAAGTATCTTCCCCAACCGAAGCTGTAATTTACAAGATAAAAGGAAATTACCGGTTTAACATTTTAATTAAGAGCAGTAAAAAAATTGATCCGTCCGGAAAGCTTTTAAGGAATGCACTTCTAAATTCTTATATCGAGTTTATTCAGAAATCCAGGTTTAAGGATGTGAAGGTTATTTTAGATATTGATCCGCAAAGTATCTTATAAAATAAATCCCTCTTGTTACAGAGGGATTTATTTGTTGATATTAAAATCCGAACCACTTTAAGAATGGTAACGCCTGAGCAAGAAAGAACATTAAGAGACCGAATCCAATCCATATACCAAAAATTAAAGCAAAGTATTTTCCGGTATCTTCCGATTTAAACATCTTTGCATAACCAATACTTATAAGCGCATAAAACCAGATTGAAAAGACGTCAACCTTGTTCAATAAAAATCCCGTTATAGTTGATTTATCGGCATCCATAAATTCACCAACACTTAAGCCAGAGAAAAATTTGTTCATTACAAGAGCGGCTATTACCATAACAATTACTTGTATTACTATTACATAATGCGGAAGTCCATATGCAGACATTGCTTCTTTATAAGTGCCGGCTCCCTTTAGTAAAAACTTTGTGAATAAATAAAACACCCCCGACACTACAAAGAATGAAATGAATGTAAAAAGAACAATCCCAATTACACTGAAAATAATATTTGTACTCATTCCCTGATCCATTCTTTCACGAATTGTATCAAGCTGTTCTTCTTTCTGTGCTTCTGTCATTTGTCCTTTTGCAACTGCTTCATCCATCTGCTTTTCAAATTGAGCCATCTGCTTTTCCTGTATTGAAAGCTTAATAACAGGATTGCTCATCATTACTATATTCGAGAGAATTGCAACAACAATTACAACGAGAATCGGAATTATCCAATCGGTTGTTTTGGGACCGGTTTTAGCCATCTTTGCAAATGTATTGCCCGGTTCAGAAAATACACCGACCAGCTTATCGGTATGACTTAGTTCTAGTTCTTCTTCTTCGGTTTGAGACATTTTTGGAGCTTCCTGGTTTGTTGTTTCTTCCATATCTACCCCTCTGTTAGGTTTGTAAATATTTAGTGGATTGATTGTGTGCCAATTTACAAAAAAAAATCGATCAAATTCCCTAATAATTTTTAATACTTTAATTCCTTTTTTAATCTTTTGTGTGGTTTATTTTTTTTCCAAAAAGAAAATTTCGTCAACTTTCCTTCCGAATACTTTTGCAATCTTTAGAGCGAGAGGTAAACTCGGGTCGTACTTTTCACGTTCTATTGCATTTATTGTCTGACGGCTTACATCTAACTTCCTGGCCAAATCATCTTGAGATAATCTCTGCTCAGCTCGCAATATGTGGAGTATGTTTTTCATTCATACTTTTCCTTAATAAATTCTATAGCGATTATATAAGCGAGAATTCCAACGATAGTTAGAATTATTAAAATGTAATTGAGCATGGTTGGGGCAAAATTCAGAAAAATAAATACAAATATGAAGAAGAATACAAGTATAGTTGTAAATGCAACCTCCAGAGTTTCTAAATGAATTCTGTATTTAAGTTCATCGCCTCGTTTTGTTTTGAAATGAAATCCAAGAATACAATAAATAAATCCCAGAGATGCAAAAAAAGAGGGGATAAGAAGAATTAATTTGAAAATATATGGCTGGGTGTCTATTATTTTTTTTGAATCAATGACATTGATTAGTATAAGTGGTAGAAAAATCATAATTGTTGAGAAAACCAATATTTGGGTGACGAACGGAAACGAGAAGTTTTTCAGTAACCTTTTCATTGTAGCCTCCTTTAAATTCTATCTTTTTCTCGATTCATATATATAGTATTCTTTACAAAATGTCAAGTATGCTTTACATTGCTTTTTTGTCCACATTCATCTCTACGAATAGAATAATTCGTAATTTTGCTCAATTAAAAAATCCACCCTTATTAAGAGGTATAAATGAAAACCATTATCGAACCATTCAAAATTAAATCCGTAGAACCGATCAGATTTACAACAAGGGAAGAACGAAAAAAAATAATTGAGAACGCGGGCTATAATCCGTTTTTAATTCATGCAGATGATGTATTGATTGACCTTTTAACCGATAGCGGAACATCTGCAATGAGCTCCGACCAGTGGGCGGGTATTATGAGATGCGATGAATCCTACGCCGGCGCAAAAAGTTTTTATGCATTCGAAAACGCGGTTAAAAAAATAACCGGTGATAAAATAATTATTCCTACTCATCAGGGTAGGGCTGCTGAAAAAATATTGTTCTCAATTCTTGGGGGTCCCGGTAAATATTTTGCAAGCAACACATTCTTCGATACTACGCGCGCTAATGTAGAATTCAGCGGTTCGGAAGCGCACGATTTATTATGCGAAGTTGGTAAACACCCGGAACAGCGAGCACCATTCAAAGGAAATATGGATATTGATGCTCTCGAAACATTTATTCAAAAGTATGGTAAACAAAATATTCCACTCGTTGTTCTTACAATTACAAACAACTCCGGCGGCGGTCAGCCGGTATCAATGAAAAACATTAAGAATGTTAAAGAAGTTTGTAAGAGGTATGGAATTCCTCTCTTTCTTGATGCGTGCCGGTTTGCAGAAAATGCTTACTTCATTAAGTTGCGCGAAGAGGGTTATGCAAATAAATCCGTTCTCGAAATCGTTCAGGAAATGTTCTCTTATGCAGATGGTTCCACAATGAGTGCAAAGAAAGACGCGCTTGTTAATATCGGCGGATGGCTTTCGTTAAACGATGAAGATCTTGCAATGAAATGCCGTAACCTTTTAATTGTAACAGAAGGGTTCGTTACTTATGGCGGACTTGCGGGACGCGACCTCGAAGCAATTGCTCAAGGTCTTGAAGAAGTTGTTGATGAGCATTATCTGCAGTATAGAATTAGAAGTACCGAATACCTAGGCGAGAAATTACTTAACGCTGGTGTTCCGATTATTGAACCGCCCGGCGGTCATGCTATTTATATTGATGCAAAGAGATTCCTTCCAAACGTTAAGCCGGAAGAATATCCCGGGCAATCAATTGTGTGCGAACTCTATGTTGAGGGCGGAATCCGTGCTGTTGAGATCGGGTCGGTTATGTTTGGTAAGTATGACGAAAACGGTAAATTAATTCCATCTATAATGGAACTTGTTCGTCTGGCAATTCCGCGCCGCGTCTATACACAGAGTCATGTTGATTATGTTGCCGAAGCTGTGATTGAAGTTTTTAATAACCGTGATAAACTCAAAGGTTATAAGATTACTTATGAGGCTCCGATGCTTAGACATTTTACGGCTAAGTTTAAACCGGTGTAATTCTATTACACAGGGATCCACTGAGAAGTCACAGATAAACACTGAGTAAAAATGAAGATTAAAAAATTTTTTACATATAAATCCAGTTATCAGGTCTGGCGTTTGTTAATATCGGACACAGATAAATTGGTTATAGAATTACGCGACGTTAATAAGAAAGAGGTTTTTTTCAGTTGTTATAATCTTGATAATGGAAAGAGAATATTCGAATCGTTACAGCTCGAAGAAAAATACTGGATCGGTATCGAAACCCTTTATAAGGACATGATAATATTTCATAAGTATGATAAGCCCGACATGCCCGGTCATAAACAGATCATCGGCTTTGATATTATAACTCAAACAGTAAAATGGACGGATTCCGACCACTCGTTTTTATTTGTTGTAAATGATCGGATTTACTGCTATAAACAAAAATTTG
>JBBIHP010000046.1:0-20495 GCA_037446915.1 Ignavibacteria bacterium | reverse complement strand
GATTAGATTTATCGCTGTTGTTTTATCCATAACTTTGGCTTTGGATTTTACTTCAGAAGCAACTACTTCTAAGTTTGGTTCAACGCTGGCAAGTTCAGCCTTTACAATTGAATTATAATTTTCGATATAAGATAAAACATCATGAGCAGTTTTCTTAGCAACTCTAATTACAGAAAAAGTTTCGCGCGGAATTGCATTATGTTTGCTTCCGCCGTTAATACTTACTAATCTTACTCCAAATTTATAAGTGATCTCATGTAACAACCGTGCCATTAATTTAATTGCATTCCCTCTTCCGGTGTTTATATCCAGACCGGAATGACCACCTTTAAGACCTTTTACTTTTACCTCAAATGCAATGGTGTTAGCAGGAACTTCGGAAGGTTTGAATGTGAATTTGACAAAAGTATTTTGACCGCCAGAGCAGCCGATATAAAATGCACCGTCTTCTTCAGAATCGAGGTTGATAAGAATTTTCGATTTTAGAAATCCCGGTTTAAGTGCCTGTGCACCATTAAGACCGGTTTCTTCATCGAGAGTAAATAAAGCTTCAACCGGACCATGTTGTAATTCTTTAGATTCTAAAACTGCCAAAGCAGCAGCTACACCAATACCGTTATCGCTGCCAAGTGTAGTTCCACGCGCTTTTACCCAGTCGCCCTCCACATAAGGTTGTATTGGGTCTTTATCGAAATCGTGTGTAACATCATTATTTTTTTCTGCAACCATATCAAGATGACCTTGAAGAACAACAGGAATTCTGTTCTCGAAATCCGGGGTAGCCGGTTTACGAATTACAATATTTCCAAATTCATCTGTTTCATATTCCAGATTATTATTCTTTGCAAAACCTATTACATAATGTGCAAGCTTTTGTTCTTTACGCGATGGATGCGGTATGCTGCAAATTTCTTCGAAGTGATTCCATAACAATTCAGGTTTTAATCCCCCTAAAATATTACCCATCTTAAACCTCCTTATTTATTTCTTTGAAAGTTATTAGTCTCTGTTCATATAGATTTGTTAAAAATTTTGTTAAACGTTGATTAACCGGTTCAATCTTTTCTCCGAACTTTTCCAATAAATGTTTAGAAATAGTTCTTACATCTTTCTTTCCATCAAGTAATAACCATGTTGCCGAACCGATCTCATCCAGCTTAAGTTTTATATTGGGCGATTTTAATTTTGGTACGATATGTTTAACAATAAATTTGTTCTTGAATTTTGGAATGAGCACTGTTACAATGTTATCGTTAATTTCTTCACCGTGTAATTTTAACGGATGTAAATCGAGGTAATTTGCTTTCTTAAGAATTTTTCTACGTTTGCTGAAACTTAATTGCATTTAATCTCCCACAAAAAATTTTCCCCGATACAATAATAAAATTGCACCGGGGAAATAAAAATGATTAAAGAACTACATTGATACTTGTGGTGGAGCCGGATCTTCTGGCTTTCCGGCGTTATTGATTGGTACTTTTATTAGATACCAGGCAATAATAGCGAAAACAACCAGGCTGATATAGAAACTTGGAGTTTCGAAAATATGGAATAGCGATATTTCAAAGAATGCAAAGCCGGCAAAGAGTAAACCGATAAGTGCCTCCCCGGCAATCAATCCAGCTGCTAATAGTATTCCTGTATTTTCTACTCTCGATTTTTGAGCATCGTTAAATTTCTTCTTAGCATTTACCATTTCAACAGCACCTTTAATTAAACCGCCAACAAAAATTGCAAATGTGGTACCGAGAGGTAAATACATACCAACTGAAACTAGCATCGGACTTTTAACATTCATCATTATAAATCCAACACCCATTAACATTCCGGTAAAAATTAAAATCCATTCCATTTCTCCGGCAACAATACCTTTAGAAAGAATAGCCATCAAACTTGCTTGAGGAGCTGGAAGTTTTTCACCGCCGAATCCTGTTCCACCCATTTTAATATCACCTTCATGAAGAATGATAAGTGGTATGAACATTACTGCCGCAGAAACTGCAATTCCAATAAGATCACCAACCTGCATCTTCCATGGAGTACCACCAAGAATATGTCCGGCTTTAAGATCCTGTAACATTTCTCCAGCAACGGCTGCTGAAACACATACAACTGCAGCAACACCTAAGACTGCTGCAACTCCCTGTGTACCTGTCATGCCTAATACAACCATTAATAATGCAGCAATTACCAAAGTTGATAAAGTTAAACCCGAAATCGGATTATTAGATGAACCGATTATTCCTACTAAATAACCGGAGACAGCTGCAAAGAAAAATCCAGCAATAATCATAACGATTGTTGCAACTAAAGCAGCAAAAAGATCTTGTGCAAAAAACTCATATATAATAAAAGTTAATACAGCAGTTGCAAGAATTCCAATGACAATCCATTTGAAATGAATATCCTTTTCAATTCTATCTACAACATGTTTACCTGTTGCAGCTTTTTTAACATCGCCTATCGATCGAGATATACCAGCAATTAAATTCTTTCGCATTTTCCATAAAGTAAAACCGGCACCTACCAACATTCCGCCAATTGCAATTGGTCTTACATAAGTCCTCCACACCTGAACTATGGTACCAGCCCAATCCTGCCCTTCCATTGGAGTTGTGCCGAACTTGAAATAAGCAATTATTGGTGCCAATAATCCCCAAGCAATTACACCACCTGAAAAGTTTAATGATGCAAGACGAGGGCCAATTATATATCCAACACCCATATAAGCAGGACTAACATCAGGTGAGCGGAATAAAATATTACCTTTACTTAAAGAAACTAAACCATCAGCACTGGTTGCAAATAATCTAAACTGACCTAAAGCTTGAATTAATGCACCAACACCCATAGCACTGAATAAGAATTTTGATCCAGAGCCGCCATGTTGACCGGCTTTATGGATTTCTGCAGCAGCAACAGATTCAGGAAATGGTAATTCAACATCTTCAACCATTACTCTTCTTAGCATTGCAACGAACATAATACCTAGAACACCGCCGGCAAACATAATTGCAGCTGAGATAACATAATTTCCAGGTGTAAAAAATGGATCCCAAATACCGGCAATAAAAAATGCCGGCAAAGTAAAAATTGCACCAGCAGCTATCGATTCGCCAATGGAACCGACAGTACGTGCAAAATTTTCTTCTAAAATTGTTCCTTTGAAAAGTTTAATAATTGCCATTCCAATTACGGCAGCTGGATAAGTTGCGGCAATGGTCATTCCAGCTTTCAAACCTAAATATGCATTTGCAGCACCAAGAACTACAGCAAGCACTAAACCTATAATTAATGCTCTTACTGTAAACTCTGCCATATTGGTTTCTGAAGAGACGAAGGGGACAAACTTCTTTTGTTCCGCCATACTTTTCTCCTGTTTTGATGAGAGGATTTTATTAATTAATATAAAATCTTGTTTAACGGTTCGCTAATATAAATATCATTGTATAATCGAGCAACAGATTAATTAATAATGTAAATGCTACAATTGAGGATTGAGAATTAAGAATTGATAGTTATTTTTTAAGAGCCAGTTTCAATTAAAAATTCAATTTTCTCATACCGATATGGCATAATGCAAAATCATATTTAACAGGATCGTTAGGATCGAACTTCCTTAGATTTTCAGTTATCTCCTCCGCCATTTCCCAGTTTACATACCGCCGCTTTGTTAATTCTAATTTCCTGCTGATATTTGCTATGTGTGTGTCAACAGGTATTATCAATTTGTTTTTAGGTATTTCATCCCAGAATCCAAAATCGATCTCATCTTTACGAACCATCCATCGCAGAAACAAATTTATTCTTTTGCAAGCACTCGACTTTTGAGGATACGGAAACATGAATTTAATTCCATGTGTTAACTCAGTATATTCATTCATCATTTTTAACATCTTTTTTGAAAAGCACGTAATGGCTCCCTTAATATTCTCTCCACCGTTCAAGTAACAATCCATAAAGAGATTTTTTAATGAACCATTTTCATCATAAATATCTTTTAGCACTTTGAATAGAACCACAATATCATTCGAAGAATAGAAGCGGAAAAAAATATCTTCAAAAATTTCCCGTCCTTTTCTTCTATCATAACTTTTTAGAAATTCATAGGGCTGATTATTAATAGATGAATGGATTTTTTCAAGTATTATTATGATTTGTTTAATATTACCATATGCAAAGACAGATGAAATAAAAGCAGAGATTTCAATATCGTAATAGTCTTTAAAACGTAGAGGATATTCCAGAGGATCGGGTGAAATTTTACTCTTATCAAAATTATGATAATGGTAATCTAATTTCTTTTTTAATTTTTTAATATCAACTTCAGCCATTTAAAATAATTTTTAGTAATTACCTATTTCGTATAAGCTCAATCATTTCTTTGATTGCTTTTTCAACACCAACATAAATTGAGCGGGTAATTATAGAATGACCAATGCTGACCTCATCAATATCCGGTATAGCGACAAATTCTTTCATGTTGATGTAATTAAGTCCATGCCCGGCATTAACACCAAGCCCTAATTTCTTAGCATGTTTTGCTGCTATTCTAACACGTTCCAGCTCATCAAAAATATTTTCTTCTCCAACGGCATTGGCATAATGTCCTGTATGAATCTCAATAATGTCTGCATTAATTTCTGCAGCGGCATCTATCTGGTTTAAATCGGGTTCAATAAATAGTGAAACGGCAATTTCAGATTGGTGAAGTGTTTTAATAGCTTGTCTCAATTGATTAATGTTATCAATTACATTTATTCCACCTTCTGTAGTTAATTCCTGGCGGCGCTCCGGCACTATAGTAGCTAATTCGGGTTGAACATCGCATGCAATCTCAATTATTTCATCAACTGCCGCCATTTCAAGATCCAGTTTTGTTGTAATTAATTCCTTCAAGAGGCGCACATCTCTTTCATTAATGTGTCTTCTATCCTCTCTAAGATGAACAACAATTCCATCAACACCGTATTGTTCAGCCATTAATGCAAATGTTACCGGATCGGGCTGAACTTCGCCACGTGCATTTCTTAAAGTGGCTACGTGATCAACATTTAAACAGAATCTCATTTTGTTCCCTTTCAACTTTTTATTTTTTCTAAAATGCTAATGAATATTAGATTTCGAATTTAACACCCTGGGCCAGCGGAAGTTTTGTTCCAAAATTAATTGTATTTGTCTGGCGCCTCATGTATTGTTTCCATGAATCAGACCCTGATTCTCTACCACCGCCGGTTTCTTTTTCACCGCCGAATGCACCGCCAATCTCTGCACCGGACGTTCCGATATTTACATTTGCAATACCGCAATCACTTCCCCAATGCGAAAGAAATGTTTCTGCTTCCCTCATGTTATTAGTAAATATTGATGATGATAATCCTTGAACAACATCGTTCTGAATATCGATAGCGTTTTTTACATCACCACTATATTTAATTAAATAGACTATCGGTGCAAATGTTTCTTCCTGAACAATTTTATAACTGTTCTCTGATTCCACAATTGCCGGTTTAACATAGCAGCCGGATTCAAATCCATTTCCTGATAAAACTTCACCACCAAAAATTATTTTGCCTCCCTCCTTTTCAACCTGTTTAAGAGCATGCTTGAATTCTTCAACGGCACCTTTATCAATCAATGGTCCGACATGATTTGTTTGATCCAGCGGATTTCCAATCTTCAAACTGGAATAAGCTTTTAATAAAGATTCCTTTACCCTGTCATAAATTTCTTCATTAACAATTAGTCTTCGTGTTGTTGTACATCGTTGCCCGGCTGTACCGACTGCTCCGAATACAACCGCCGGAATTGCAAGTTGAAGATCAGCATTTGGTGTAATTATAATAGCATTGTTGCCGCCAAGTTCAAGAATTGTTTTACCAAATCTTTTTGAGATTACTTCTGCTGCATGTTTGCCAATTGCTGTTGAACCTGTAAGTGATACAAGCGGAACACGTTTATCGTTTAGTATCTTCTCGCCAACTGTAGAACCTTTACCAATTATAAGTGAAAACAATCCTTCCGGTAAATTATTTTCTCTAATTACATCAGAGAGAATATTTTGAACAGCAATTGCACACAATGGTGTTTTCGATGATGGCTTCCATAAATTTGAATCGCCGCAAACAGTTGCAAGCGCACTATTCCACGCCCACACTGCTACCGGGAAATTAAACGAAGTAATAATTCCAACAACACCCAGTGGATGATACTGATCGTACATTCTATGGTTCTCGCGTTCGCTCATCATAGTAAAACCATACAATTGGCGTGATAACCCGACAGCAAAATCGCAGATGTCGATCATCTCTTGAACCTCGCCTAATCCTTCCTGAAGCGACTTGCCCATTTCATAAGAAACGAGTCTCCCGAGAGGTTCTTTGTATTCGCGTAATGAATTCCCGATTTGTCTTACCACTTCACCACGTTTAGGCGCTGGAATAGTTCGCCAATACTTAAATGCTTCATCTGCTCTGGCAACAACTTCATCATAGTCTTTTTCTGAACATTGATAAACTTTTGCAATTGGTTTTCCATCTGCCGGCGAAGTAACATTTATTATCCCCTGATCAGTTGTTTTAAACCATGTTAGTCCGGTTGAAGCACCAAAATTTTCTTCTTTAATTCCTAATACTTTCAAGAAATCCATTTTTACCTCATTTTTTCTGGAATCGTTTTCAAATCTATTTTTTAATTAAATGAATCGAACCGATTGTTGCCTTCAAATATTCCACTTCAGTTTTTAAATCTTCCTTTCTTATAGTGCAATCAATTTGAATTAATTTATTCTCTGAATTAGCAAAGAGTATTTTGAAATTAACAAATGTTTCCTTTTCGCTTCTTAATTGAATGAATTTTATTCCCGATTTAGTAAATGAACCCATCGAGAGTTTATCATTCCGGTATTTGTTCGATAATAAATTTCTGTAATTGTTCAGTTTGGAGTCTAATGAAGAACTTGAATCAGTACTTTCAACCAACCCAACGCTCAATAAACTTCCTGTAGAATCGTGGAAGAATAAATAGAGTGGTGAATATGTAAATATATTTTGACCTGAATCCTTAAATTTATTTTTCGATTCAATTTTTCTTGATAGTTCTGCCGACTGAAAAGACCACATAAGTGGAGGGTTGAATTTGCAATTAAGAATTTCGTCAACAATTTCGGAGGATAATTTGCTTTTATCATTACTATAGAAATCGCCGCTAAACCAATCTGATTCATCACCGGACTTACAACTAAATAATAAAACCAGTGCGGTAATCAGAAGTATTTTGTTTATTACTTTCACTTTCTTCTTTTTATTTATTCTAAATATAATTTAAGAACTGAACAAATTTACACAAAATGTTTTACTAAAATGGGATTGAACCATCATTAGTTTTACCAAAATTTGAAACTCCACATGTAAGTTTATATCTTTGCAATGAAATTTGAAATAGAGATGAAATATATCAATTACCAAAAAATAACAGGCAGAAAAAATCTGCGCAACTTCTTATCATCCCGCCTCGAAGAGGTCTTTTAATTTCTTTATCCAATCCGGCTATTTATTAATTTAACTTTTATTTAAGGAGGAATCCGGCTATGGATTATTCAAGCAACAACAAAACGAAAATAAGTGCTGCAAATGTTCATGATATATTAAAGAAATCAATGTTGATTGATGGGTTTGATCTTGTGCTTGATTTAAAACGAAGCAATGGTTTAAATATTGTTGATGAAATAACCAATGAAAAGTATTTAGATTTCTTTTCTTTCTTTGCTTCTTCACCTGTGGGACTGAATCATCCAGCCATCAATAACTCAGAATTCCGTGACGAACTTTCTATTGCAGCAATGAATAAACCATCCAATTCTGATATCTATTCAGTTGAAATGGCAAAGTTCGTAGATACTTTTGCGAGGATTGCCAAACCGGACCACTTTAAACACCTCTTTTTTGTTGATGGTGGTTCTCTTGCTGTTGAAAATGGTTTGAAAGTTGCATTCGATTGGAAGGTTCGGAAAAATTTTGCAAAGGGTTATAAAACTGAAAAAGGTAGTCAGGTAATTCATTTCAGAGAAGCTTTTCATGGTAGATCAGGATACACTTTATCAATTACCAATACAGATCCTGTTAAAATTAATTACTTCCCAAAATTTAATTGGCCAAGAATTATCAACCCCAAGATAAAATTTCCTCTGGAAGAAAATCTGAATGAAGTTATTCGATTAGAGGAACAGGCTATAAATGAAATTTATTCGGCAATAAAAAATAATCCAGATGATATTGCAGTAATTATTATTGAACCGATACAATGCGAAGGCGGAGATAATTTCTTTAGAAAGGAATTCTTTTTGAAACTGCGTGAAATTGCGGATCAGAATGATATTCTTCTGATGTTCGATGAAGTACAAACCGGTATTGGTATGACAGGTAAAATGTGGGCATATGAACATTATGTTCATCCTGATATAATCGCATTCGGTAAGAAAACACAAATTTGTGGAATTATGGTTTCTGACAGGATTGATGATATTAAAGAGAATGTATTCAAAAAATCGAGCCGGATTAATTCTACATGGGGCGGTAATATTGTTGATATGGTTCGATCAAGAAGGAATCTGGAAATAATTGAAGAAGAAAATCTTGTCGAAAATTCTAAGATTGTTGGTGAGTATCTATTAGAAAACCTGATTGACCTTCAGAATGAATTTCCAAAATTAGTTTTTCGAGCAAGAGGACTCGGATTACTCTGTGCATTTGATATGCCGGATCCCGATATAAGAAAAAAATTCCTGGATGAACTTTATAAAAATAAAATGATTATGCTCGGATGCGGTGTAAGTACGGTTCGGTTTAGGACACCTCTCAATGTTACTAGATTGGAAATCGATAAAGGTATTTCAATTATCAAAAAAGTCCTGAGTACAATGTAGAATGTATAATTCACAATGAATAATGTATAATTTAGAATTTATTATTAATTATTATGCTATAGTGTTAATTTTCCATTATACATTATACATTTTACATTATACATTACAGGTGATATAGTGTCAAAATTATTTGTAGTTGCAACTCCGATTGGTAATCTTTCCGATATTACATTCCGTGCGATTGAAACACTGAAATCAGTTGATCTGATAATCTGCGAAGATACACGTGTTACAAAAATTCTTTTAGATCATTACCAGATTTCAAAACCAATGTTTGTTATTAATGCTCAGAATGAATCGAGAAAGATTCCTGAATTGATGGATAAAATAGGAAGCGGATTGAATTGTGCGTTTGTTTCTGATGCCGGCACACCTTCAATTTCGGATCCGGGGACGCGAGTTGTTAACTCTGCAATTAAAAATGGAATTGAAGTAATTGGAATTCCGGGACCAAGTGCAGCAACACTTGCACTTAGCATAAGTGGACTACCAACTGATTCGTTTGTTTTTGAAGGTTTCCTACCTCAGAAAAAAGGTCGGCATAAAAAATTACTGGAATTAGCAGTTGAAGAAAGAACTATTGTTTTATACGAGTCGACCTACCGGATTGAAAAATTATTGAATGAGTTGAATGAATTTTTCCCTGATAGACAAATTGCCGTTTGCAGAGAATTAACAAAAAAGTTTGAAGAAGTATGGCGCGGAACCGTATTTGAAATTTTATCAGAATTTGATAAAAAAGTAACCAAAGGTGAATTTGTTGTAATTATAGCTCCAGCAAGTTTTAAGATGTAGGGACGAGGCATGCCTCGTCCATTTTTGAAACGCTGAGATAAATCCCAACTTTGAAAAGAATTTGAAATGCCCTAAATGATCTATTTATTCCGAATCGTATTGAATTAATGAATGGACTTCATAATTCTTCAACTTCTCTCTTCCGTTAAGAAATTTCAGTTCAATCAAAAATGAAATTTGTGCAACTTCACCACCTAATTTCTCAACCAGCTTAATAGCAGCTTCCATCGTGCCACCTGTTGCCAACAGGTCGTCATGGAGCAATACTACATCACCGGGATCTATAGCATCTTTGTGTATTTCGATAGAATCAGTCCCATATTCTAATGAGTAGGATTCGGACAGAGTTTCGGCCGGTAATTTACCCGGTTTACGGATCGGTACAAATCCAGCGTTCAATTTTTCTGCTAATAATCCTCCCAGAATAAATCCACGAGATTCAATCCCAGCTACTTTTGTTATCTTCTTATTTTTAACAAGGTTATAAAGTTCTTCTGCTGCAAAAGAAAGTGCTTCCGGGTTTTTAAGTAATGTAGTAATGTCCTTAAAAATAATTCCTTTCTTTGGAAAATCCGGTACATCCCTTATAGTACTTTTTAAATCCATAATCACTCCGAATAATCTTTTTCTAATAAATTGTGAGTGTGTAATTCATGTAAGTATTTGAGCAATATCTCCTCTATGGGAGCATAATGCAGCTGCTTATATAATTCGATTCTTACTTCCTTGGATTTAGGCAATCCTTTTAAATATCCGGCATAGTATTTTCTAAAAGGTAAAATTGCTGCACGTTCTTCCTTAATTTCCAGAGAGTATTTAAGATGCCGTAAACAGGTGTTTATTCTCTCATCTATAGAGACTTCTTCAAATGAATTGCCCTTCAATAATTCTTTAGCTTCTCTAAAGATCCATGGATGTTCAATAGCCCCCCTCGCAATCATTACAGCGTCAGCCTTAGTTTCATTGAATGCTCTAACAACATCATTGGCAGTAAACACTCCCCCATTCAATGCAACAGGAATCTTAACTACTTCTTTTAATTTAGGAATCCACGACCAATCGGCTTCCCCGCTATGTCCCTGAACTTTTGTTCGGCAGTGTAAAGTTAGAGCAGCAGCGCCAGCGTCCTCAATTCTTTTTGCAACATCTAAAATGTTTATTGAATTATGATCCCATCCAATTCTCGTTTTAACCGTTACTGGAATTTTCACAGCTTTAACTATACTCTCAACCATCGTCTGCATATAACACGGGTCTTTCAATAATCCGGCACCGGCACCGCGCCCTGCTATTTTTTTAACCCAGCATCCGGCGTTTATATCAATGATTTCAGGACTTTTCTCTTCAGCAATTTTTGCAGCTTGAATCATCGGTTCAAGATTACCGCCATAAATCTGAATTCCAACAGGTCGTTCATCATCTGTAATCTCAAGTTTCTTTTCGGTTTTTTTATTCGCACGTATTAAGCCATCAGAATTTACGAACTCGGTATAAACGACATCTGCACCAGACTCTTTGCAGATTTTTCTAAATGCAATATCAGTTACATCCTCCATCGGAGCGAGTAATAAAGCATCAGTCATTTCTAATTTGCCGACTTTAAACATTCTTTGCCTCAATTAATCTTTCTTCATTGAGTAAAAAGAATGCTAAAAGAAATGTAAAAAATGTAAAAGCTGCGCCTGTTAAAAATGGAAACTGATAACCAAAGAAGTCGTAAGCGAATCCGCCCCACAAAGGACCAAGTACTCTTGCAAAAGCTGAAAATGACTGATTAATTCCGAGTATTGCACCCTGTTCATGCTCTGGTGAATATCGTGATATCATACTTAATATTGTTGGTTGAAGTATACCTGTTCCTATAGATAGGATAGAAATTACTATTGCAACGCCTAAAAAATTATATCCATATGGTAAAAATCCAAGTCCTAACATCATAAAAAACGATCCAGCTAATACTAAATTTCTATAACTGAATTTATTTGTAAGGATTCTCATTAAACCACCCTGGATTAATGCGCCTATTATTCCAGATATTCCAAAGAGCATTCCAGTCTGCTGATCTGTAAAATGATATACTTTGTAACCGAGTATTGCAAATGTGCCGTAGATGTTTGCCATTGAAAAAATTATTATGAAGAATAAGATTATCAAAAATCCCAGACTCGGGTGTGCAATAACTTTTTTAGTATAACTTAGATCGAACAGTTTAAGTGTAGTTTTAGTATCACTTTTTTTATTTAGATTAGATTCCGGAAGCATAAACAAAGCAAAAATAAATGCCATCATTGTAAAAGCCGCACTTCCATAACCCGCAACATGATAACCATACTTTGAAAGTAATGCACCAATTAATGGCCCGAATACAAACCCAAGTCCGAATGCCGCACCGATAATTCCCATCCCTTTACTGCGTTCTTCTTTAGAAGTAATATCAGCAATATAAGCCTGGGCAACACCAATGTTGCTACCGCCAAATCCAGCTAACATACGCGACAAAAATAAAATAAGAAATGAATTGGAAAAACTGAACATCAAATATGACGAAGCGGTTATTAATTGTGTTACTAATATTACAGGTCTTCTACCAATCCTATCCGATAACCTTCCAAGAATAGGATTAAAGAAAAATTGTATTAATGAATAAATTGCAACTATTGCTCCAATTCCAAAATCGGAGATATTTAGATTTTTGCTTGCGAATGTTGGAAGAATGGGAATTAAAATTCCAAAACCCATTAAGTCAATAAATACGGTTATAAATATTATGCTTAGAGAAGCTTTATTTTTCATTAAATGATTTCTTTCGTGTGAGCAAAGATATGAAAATCAGATTCATTTTTTGAATAGAATTTCCATCGTATCGTTATAACTTTCTATCAACTTTTCTCTATCCTCTTTACCAAGATATTCTGGTATTGTGGCTAATGCAGTCGTGTCAGATGGAAGTATAACAAATTGATTTTTGTTATCAATCCTTCCCTTAAATACCCATGTTGGTATTGCTTTAACTTTACTCACCCATGTTGATCCGGTGATACTGTTATGCTTAATCTCAAGATTTAGAATTACACCCGCATCAGAATATCGCCATCGCTGGTTCGAAATAAAATTACCCAATGAATAAGCAACGAATCCTTTTTTAAGTTTTCCATTTAATTTTTCTACGAATCGTAGCGGTTGAATTACATGTGGATGGCTTCCAATAATTATATCTGCACCGTAATTAAATGTCTTACTTACAATCTCTTCCTGATACTTTGATGGTAACCGGGAATATTCATCACCAAAATGATAGTAAACTAAAATCAGGTCAACATTTTTTTCGGTCATTGCCCTTAAATCTTTTTTTATAATGTTAGTATCGATAACATTCACTAAATAATTTTTTGATTTAGGTAAGAAATTTCCGTTCAATCCATATGTATAGCTAAGGATACCAAGTTTCAAACCATTTTTCTCAACCACCAATAGAGAATCTCTTGAATTTTGAGTTAAGTAGGTTCCAGCATTAATAAGGTTCCTATTCTTAATTTGCTTAATGGTTCTTTCTACACCTTTTACTCCTCTATCCAAAGTGTGATTATTTGATGTAAATAAAATATCAAAACCGGAAAATTTAAGTGCATCTAATAATTCATCAGGTGAATTGAACAATGGGTAGCCAGTATATTTTTTTGATTTGCTGGCTAAAACTGTTTCAAGATTACCAAATGTTAGATCGGAATCTGATAAATATTGTTGAACCATTTTAAATGTTGGAAGAAAATCGAAGCTGTCGCTGCCAATTTTTGCATACTCTATCTGTGGAGTGTGACACATAATATCGCCAACAAAACTCAATTTGATAGTAATTGTAGAATCTTCTACGTTAGAATAAGAAGTTATCGAAGATTCTCTTTGAGAACCCTGAATAAATAATAAAAGTAAGAGGGATAAAAATAATTTGCAAGTTGATTTCATAGGTTATAAAAAAAGCTGGATTAATAATTAACCCAGCTTTTTAAAAGTTAGCAACTAAATTAGTTGGAAGGTTTTTCACCCTTTCTCTGTGCTTTAACTTCCTGGATTTCATTTCTCATATCTTGAGCCAGTCTTTTTAATTCGCTAAGACCTTTTCTTAAACGTGTTCCGGCTGCAGATTGACCTTTTTCGTAAAACTTTGTTACATCAACTTCAAGAGTTTTTAAGAATTCAATCAGATTTTGATATTTCTGCATAGGTACCTCCTTATAGGTTGTGATAAGAAATTAATTAGTAATTGTATTTTCGAGTACTATTTCTGCAATGTCCTTTACTAAAATTTGATCTGATTTTTCAAGCGATTTTAAGCCATCCGACATCATTGTAATACAAAATGGACATGCTGAAGCGATTGTATTAGCTTTTGTTCTTACAGCTTCTTCAGTTCTATTTATATTAATTCTGGTTCCTTCCGTTTCTTCTAAAAACATTCTTCCACCGCCAGCACCGCAACAAAATCCTTTATCTTTATTTCTTCCCATCTCAACTAATTCAACACCATTAAGCTTTTTAAGTGGTAATCTTGGTTCATCGTAAATGTTGTTATATCTGCCTAAATAACAAGAATCGTGAAAAGTTATTTTGGATTTTTCAACTTCAGATCTAAGCTTTATCTTACCTTCACTTACTAAATTAGAAATTAATTCAGAATGATGAATCACCTCGTAATTACCGCCAAATTGAGGAAATTCATTTTTTAGTGAATTATAGCAATGAGGACAGCCAGTAACTATTTTCTTTACTCCATAATTATTTAGAGTTTCTACATTTTCTTGCATAAGCATTTGTGCTAAATATTCATTACCAAGCCTACGGGCAGTATCACCATTGCATTTTTCTTCATTTCCGAGGATTCTGAAATCAATATTAGCAATTTGCATCAATTTAGCAATCGATTTTGTTACTTTTTGATACCGGGCATCAAATGATCCGGCACAACCAACCCAGAATAAATACTCCCCTTCACTATCTTCTGCCAATGTTTTAATTCCCATTCCCTCAGCCCAATTGGCCCTATCCTGAGAATTGAAAGCCCATGGAGTAAAATTAGTCTCAATATTCTTAAACACTGCGTTTAGTTCGGGTGGAAAATTTGATTCCATCAAAACCAAATTTCTGCGCATATCTACGATAGAATCAACATGCTCAATTGTAACCGGGCATTCATAAACGCAAGCGTTACATGTAGTACAAGCCCATAATTCTTCATCTGTTATATAATCGTGAACTAAAGTTTGAGAAAGTATAGAATTTTCCTGAACAACTTTAATAACTAATGGGGCTTTGTCTTCAGTCCTTCTTCTTATATCAACAATAATTTTTCTTGGGGATAGAGCTTTGCCAGTATTAGCAGCCGGACAAACTGAAGTACAACGTCCGCATTCAGTACATACAAATCCATCCAGAATCTGTTTCCAGGATAAATGTTCAAAATCGGCGGCTCCGTATTGCGAAACATTTTCATCTTCCAGATTTATTTTCTTAAGCGAGTATTTTTCTTTTCCAAGTTTATTGAAATAAACATTTGGTATTGATGTTACTACATGAAAATGTTTTGAGTATGGAAGAAAATTCAAAAATGCAAAAACAAAAAGAATATGTGCCCACCAGAATATTTCATAAAATAGATTTGCATTACTATCTGCTCCTGAATAGAATAGAGAACTTAAATAAATTGAGATTGGCCGGACTTCATATTCGGTTAAAATAAAATTATTGTTTGCAATGTGTGAAATGTTCTGACCGAACATCGAAAGGACAACACCAAGTATAAGGAGTAGAATGACTGCAGCGTCTAAGTTTCCTTCTTTGCCAACATCAAGTCTTTCTACTTTCTGAATAAATCTTCTATAAAGTGCAAACAGAACAGATATGATTACGAAAATTCCAAAAACATCCTGTATAATTGTTATAGCTGAGAATACAGGTCCAAGAAACTCAAGTGAAAATGGGGAATAAAATCCCTGAATAATCGATTCTATTACGGCAATTAGGAAAAGAATAAAACCCCAGAAGATTAAAAAGTGAATAATTCCGGCAACGGGATCGCGCAACAACTTTGATTGACCAAAAGCAATTTTTAATACATTTTTAATTCTTTGGGATGGGTTATCAAATCGGTTTTCCTCTTTACCTAATAGTATATAAGAAAGGATCCTTCTTAGGTTGAATAAAAAGAATCCAATTGCTGCAATAAAAACAATTACAAATGCTATATTTTTTATTGTCATCAGGTAATTTTCTTTTAACTAGTTAGGCAGCCTTGGATATTTTTTAGAGAATGCCTTATAAATACTTATCGCAGCAGATATTTTAATTACATCCCAAATCGAAAATATTATTGCACCGCTGAATAAAGCTTTATTCAAATCTCCATTCAGAAAGATTGATAGGAATAATGAACCTGATACTAGAATTATGAACGCACCAGTTATCATTGATAGGATCATCATCCAGTTTGTAGATTTCTTTTCAATTAAATAACCAACTACATATGCGGCAATCGGAAAAGCCATCAAATATCCGCCGGTTGGACCAATTAACCTTGCAAATCCAAAACTGTATTCAGCAAATACCGGCAACCCGATAGTTCCCGCTGCAAGGTAAATAACCTGGCTTACCATACCATTGCGCGAACCAAGAAATGCACCGGAAAGTAATACAATCATAGTTTGTAATGTAAATGGAACCGGTTGGACCGGAATAACAACCTGTGCACCTAAAAATGTTAATACAGAAAATGATATGATCCAGAATAGCTGAGATTCTTTTAATTTGCTGAAAATTCCAATTAGTGAATTTGACTTTGCATTTTGTTTTACTGACATATATTCCTCGTTATAATGATAAATTTCTTTCGAAAAAAACAGCTGTTTTATTGAGCAATTTTTCAAATTTTTCACTCGTTCCGTTAAACGGATGAGTAATATCAAATGTATGTCCTGTCCCAAAAATCTTATAAAACTCAGTTTTCGATTTATCTGCCCAGGAATAGATTTGCTCTGCTTCATTAATTGGAACTGCTAAATCCTGATCACCATGAGCAATTAATAAAGGACAATTCAAATTTCTTACAGATTTTTCTAAATTCAAAGTGTCTGATGAATTTTTTTCAATATCCTCAAGTAATGTAACGTTCAACCTCATTAGTTGATTAGTTCGGGTATTAAGAACTTCAAAATATCCTTTCTTTTTCCATTCCGATTTTTGCCGATCAGAGTATCGATCAAGTTTAGAAATTGAAGCCCATAATGCAACTGAGCTAACATCATTTCTTTTACTAACCGCTAATAATGATACTGCTCCTCCCCTACTGTGTCCTAAAATACCAATTTTACCTTTAATATCTAAATCAAACGAACCATTTTTCATTAAATCAATTATCTCACCTAGTTCAGAAACTTCTAATGAGATTGTATTATTCGCAAATTTATCAAGTTCTGTAAATTCATTTTTATTATTGCCAATACCGTTATGGGAAAAATTAAATGAAACAACTAAAAATCCTCTTTCAGAAAAATACGTCGATAAATATGGTCCAAATCCCCAGTCTTTAAATCCCTTAAATCCATGAACGAAAATTATGGCCTTAGAAGGAGAAAATTTTTCGTTTAAGTAAGTAGAGATTTGAAGTTGATTCCCTTTCGAAGTAGTTAGATTGAATTCTCTTATCATTCTAATCGAAATATGGCTATTATGAGCTGTAAAGTCAAGATTTCGAATAACATGATGTAAAAACTTTATATGCGATTTTGTACCTTAATAATCAAATTCCTTTTAAGAACTAATTTAGTTAATTTAGCCGTTGGTTACATTACAATTTATTCAACAGGATTTTTGTTTATTACCGGGGAAAATTCAGATGGCAAAAATTTTGGTTATTCCTTCTATCGATATTCAGAATGGTAAGACTGTCCGTGTAGTTCAGGGAATTCCTGAATTAGGATTTAAAGAATATGGAAGTGATCCGGTAGAAATGGCAATGATCTGGAGAGCCGAAAACGCTAAGTGTATTCATGTTGTAGATTTTGATGCATCTCATTTCCACACAAAACAAAATTTTGATATAATAAGAAAAATTTGTGAATCCGTTATTATTCCGGTTGAACTTGGTGGCGGAATAAGAACATATGATGATGCTAAAGAATTATTTGAACTCGGTATCTCAAGAATTGTGATAGGAACTTTAGCGTTTGAAAAACCAAGAGAATTTATCAGAATTCTTGATGAATTTACTCCGAATAAAGTAGTTGCTGCAATCGATGTTATTGATAACGAAGTAGTAACAAGAGGAAGGCAACAAAGAACTCACCTTAGACCGGTTGATTATGCCAAGTTTCTGAAATCTGTTGGCACTGAAAGGATGATAATTACCGATGTAAAAACAAACGGTATGCTATCAGGACCTAATATTGAATTGACTAAAGAGATAGCAAATGTTACTGAAAGAAAAATAACCCATTCCGGTGGAATAGGAGGATTTGAAGATTTAATGATGCTTCAGAAAGAAGCCGGTGATATTGTTGATTCGGTAATTATCGGAAGAGCACTATACGAGAATAAATTCCCCTGTCAAAAAATCTGGCGCGTTGCAGAATCAGGTATATTTAATTGAGAGGTAAACATGAATAATGATTACAAATCAGTGAAAAGCAGCTTCTGGTCGAACCTTTTTAAAACGCCTACCAAAAAAGATCAACTTGAAGATATTATGCTTTCGATGGCACCGTTCAAAAACCTGGATCAGAAATATTTTAAAATCTTATTTAAGTTAATACATAACAGAGTTTACTCTCCTAATGAATATATTTTTATGCAGAATGATCCTGGTATTGGACTATATTTAATTATGAAAGGCGAAGTACTAATAACTTATGAAACTGATGATGGAGAGAGATTTGATTTAGCAAATCTTTCGAATGGAGATTTTTTTGGAGAACTTGCATTGTTAGATGAGGATAAACGTTCTGCTTCTGCAATTGCCATGAAGGAATCTCAACTTGCTGTAATTTTTAAACCCGATCTTGATGAATTTATTGATGCACACCCAAAAGAAGGGATTAAAATTCTAAGAGGAATTTCTCAAATACTTACAACCCGTTTACGGAATATTAATATGGACTATATTACACTTTACAATAAAATTAGAAATAAATAAAAAGGAGGATTTATGAAACTGATTAAAAATATCCTCGTACCCATCGACTTTTCGGATTATTCTAAAAACGCATTACGATATGCCGTTCAATTTGCTAAAAACTTCCAGGCAAAAATGTATTTGATTTATGTTGTAGAACCGATGATTTATCCAGCCGATTTTAGTATGGGTCAGGTTGCTATTCCTTCTATGGATGCTGATCTGCATAATCGTGCTGAAGAGGAATTAAAAAATCTGGCCAATAATTTTGTTGACTCCTCTCAAGAGTTGGAAACTTTAATTAAAACAGGTAAACCATTTGTGGAAATTAATGAGACTGCAAAAGAAATAGATGCTGATTTAATTATAATGGCTACCCATGGCCATACCGGAGTTGAACATTTATTATTCGGTAGCACTGCCGAGAAGGTTGTTAGAAAAGCTCCATGCCCGGTTCTAACATTACGTGAACCAATAAAAGGATTTTCATTTAGTAATAAATCAAAATAATTCATGAAAAAATTGTCTGAAAAGCGATTAACAAATATTTTGAAAAATAATACTTCCGGTAGTAGTGAGATTCTTATTGAGCTTCATAATCATTTAAAAAAGGAACAAAAATTATTTTTTTTATTTCCTGAATTAATTGCTATTACAAAAAAACAGTTTATCTCCTTTCAGAATATTCAAGTATATCTTGATGAAATGGAAAAATCTTTATACCGGGAGAAGAATTTAGTCCCCTTTTTTACCAGGTACGACTTGATCTTCCAAAACAACTTGATAGAATTACTTAGTAAAGCTAAAAAAATTATTGGGAATTATTCTACATTTCTTACTTTATCTAACAGCAAAACGGTATTGGAAGTCTTGCGAGGAATCAATTCTCCGAAAAGAAAAATAAAGATATATGTGGCCGAATCGAGACCGAAATTTGAAGGACGAATTTTAGCAAAACGACTTGTAAAATCTAAAATTGCAACTCAATTAATTACCGAGGCAATGATTCCAGAATTTCTAATTAAATCTGATGCAGCAATTATTGGAGCTGATATTATTCTTAAAAATGGAGATATAGTAAATAAAGTTGGAAGCCGATCTCTAGCAATTATCTGCAAGGAACTAAATAAACCAATATTTGTGATTGCTGATAAAAAGAAATTTTCTAACCGAAACAGTTTCAAACAAAAAGAAATGCCGCCAGAAGAAATTTGGCGGCATTTTACAAATAAAATTATTGTTCAGAATTTCTACTTTGAAAGAGTAGAAAAAGAATTAATAACTGAAATTATTTCTGATTAGCTTTTTCGATTTCCATTATCGACTGCTGAGCTATTAAAGCAATTTCGGTATTCGGATATTTTTTAGCTAACCCCTGCCAAATTGATTTTGCTTTAGCATTATCACCACGCGAAGCTGCAATTGCGCCCAAATTGTAAGTACCTATTTGATGGTCTTTATCGATCTTTAAAATATTATTTGTGAATTCTTCCGCTTTATCGAGATTACCATTGTTAAAGTATAAAAACGTCAATTCCAGAAGAACATCAATTCTATTCGGACCTTTTTTAATTATCTTTTCATATAGCTCAATCGATTTTTCTGTCTGATGAGCAA
>JBBIHP010000045.1:0-21189 GCA_037446915.1 Ignavibacteria bacterium | reverse complement strand
CATAATTGACCGTGAACCGGAAATGTAACTTTAGAACCGAGTTTCGATTGAATAGTACATGCTTCTACAGTCGGAAAACATTCATCAAATCCGCTTACATCATAATTCTGAAATGGGGCACCATGAAAAGCTTTTTTATAGGTTTTATCTTTGTTCTGAGGTTCAAGAAGAAAATTTGTTCCGGTTTTTTTATTGATGAACTTAATCATCTTTCCGCCAATTTCAGGAAGGAATACAACTTTGATAAAATCGTTTTCGAGCGAAATGTGCTCTAAATTATTCTCTTCGTAAATCTTAAGCATAAACCCTCCGAACCCTTTAACATAAATTAATTGTTTGAGTGATTCATGTTTGCCGGACAAAATATAATTAATTATTCAGCATTTATTTCATAATCTTTTGTTTGAACAAGTCCATAGCTCTCATTATCGCGTATAAGAATTGACGGCTGAGGATATTTTTTGCCATTAAGATTAACAACAATCATCGGCCAGTTGGGTGATTTAGTGAGAACTTCAAAACCACTTTCATTAACAATAATTGTCTCTTCAACTTTAGCCCCGGTAATAGTAGGATTCCATGCAAAGGGCTGATTATTTTGTACAATTTCTTTAATGCCGGGATAGATCACCCACTCACGGTCGTCGTAACCGATTGCACCGCCCTGATGATGAAGCATCCATTCGTTTTCGTATCCAACCGATGCATACCACTCTTTCATCTTCTCGAATATTTTTGATGCAGATACTCCGGGACGAGTAAACTCCTGATAATGTGCATTTACAATAGCGGTCTTTTCCAATTTAGTTTTCAAATCGGCTGGTAACGGACCAAAGTGAACAAACCTTGTTACAGCTATTGGCATTCCCCATTTTTCTGCACAGATGTTTATCATTGCATAATTTTCCAATACAGCTCCACCCGGCAGAGCATGGCGGTAATTATAAATACGTTTATCAACTGCGGTTAACAAAACGGTTGGAATAATTTGACGATCGCGCAAAGTGTTTGCAGTCAGAGTTTCAATTTCGAACTCATTCATACCTGGTTTTATTTTCATACAAACTTCAGCCACTGCTTCGGTTGACATCCGTGCAACATATGCATAACGTATTACTTCGTAGTCATTAAACGTATACCGCAATGGTTTGAATTTATCTGCAATGTTAACTGTTCCGGGGTAATTAATATCACTTCCGATCTTTCCAAACTGTTTTATTAAGTCCCCTCTTACATCTAAAACAGGATTAGTTTCGTACCAGTTGAATTCTATTAATTCGTAGCCGAGTTCTTCCAATGATTCGTCCATCATTCTTTGGGCTTCAGCACCGTTACAAACGAGATATTTTTTACCATTCTTTAATATTAACAACGAAGCTGCTCCGGCATCTTTATTTAGTACAATCTGATTGTTCGCCAATCCGGCGGTTATCCAATAAACATTTCGCACCTGAGTTAATAAAACTCCATCCAATTTATTTTCTGTAAGAAATTTAATTACACGGTCAAGTTTTTCTTCAATTTCCATTTTGTAATTGAAATCCCGAGCGGTTTTCAAAACAATTTTTTTCTGTTCGGATTTTTCCGGAACGGGTTCAGTACAATTAATAAATAAGATGGCGATGAGACAAAGTGTAATTATTGTAAATGATTTCATTGTAATCCTCAAAAATCCATAATTGTTAATTACTTTCTTTCAATTACTATCTGATACTTTACGAAATTATTATCCGTGCCCGGAATTTGAATAAGTAACTTTCCATTCTCTTCGTGTGCGCCGGTAATTTTGTTTATCAAATTTTCGTTTATAACGCCGAGCTTATATTCTCTTCCGGGTTTTCCTTCTACATCCAAAAATAATTTATTATCGGCAAAACTTTGAGAAATTATTTTCAGCCCTTCGTTTATTGCGCCGATGGGTGTAACATCTTCCAGTATATAGATTTCTACAGTCGGCTGGTATTTTACAACTACTTCATGTGAAGCGGTAATAGTGAATACGGATTTTAATTGAACGGCTTGTTCATGATCTATTACCTTGAAATCAATCGGTTTGCCATCAACTGTTACCGAGTTAATTACAGTACCGACAAAAAGATCGGGCATAAACTCAAATTTTATTTCATCTCCACCTTTCATTTCAATAATCAACTTCCACTCACCATTTTTCAATTTATTGGTGAGATTAACAACCGAATTATGAAGCTTAACATTATTTACATCAATCCATTCCCACTGCATTGGAAGTTTTGGTGCGAATGTGATCTTATTTTCGAGTGCGTTTACATCCAATCCGATCAATCCGTTCATCATCGGGAAAATATATCCGCTGGTACAAAAGCCCTGATTATGATATGCTTCGCCAAGTTTCGTATTGATATCACCCGAAAAGACTTCCGGGAAAATACCAAGACCGTAATCGAATGCATGCTGATAGGTGTTGCGGAGAAGTGAATAGGCAGAAAGGTTAAAATGATATTTGTACTGCGCCGCATTTGCGAAGAGCGAATTAAATCCCCAGACAGTTCCGTAATTATAATTTGTCGGTTCATACAAAGAGGATTTATTCGAAAGGTTGCGAACGCCCCAATCGGTTATTAAATCGCTCTCATTGAAATTTTTGACGGAGCGCTCACATCTTGCTCTATCCAATAAATCAAATATCATAATTGATGTCGGAAAAATATTTTTATCTCGGACCTGTTTTCCATCATCACTTGCACCAAAGCTGAAGTAACCGAGGTCTTCCATCCAGAAAATTTTCTCAAGAGAGCTGATAGCTTTGGGCAATAATTCCGCTGATGCTTTTTCAATCACTTTATCACCGACATATTTTGCCATAAGATTAACTTCGTTAATTCCCTGAGTCCACAATCCCTGAGTGTACATGTCGTTATTAATTCTAACAAGAGCTCCAAATTCAAGAACACCGAGTCCGGCACCTTTAAGATCCATAAGTCCATCGCCATTGCTATCTTTACTTAAACACCATTTGTAAGCTTGAACAATCGACTTCCAGCTTTTTTTAATGAAGTCAATATCACCAGTTTTTCTGAAATAATTTCCAATCGCAACAAGATACCATGGGGTTGTATCCGCGTGATTATAACCATAATGATAATCGTTCCACCAATCGATAAGTCCATCGCTCTGTGAAAGTTCATGTGCCATTTTTCCAACTTCAGTTGGTTTTTCATCTTTAGATTTTTTCCGGATCGGAAAATTTACCTGACGCTGCCACTTTTGTGTAAACATCAAAGCATCTTTTACCGTTTGATAATCGCCGTAACTTGCAATAGCAAGAGAATTAATAAACGCATCACCACCGAAATACCATGCAAATCCCGGACGTCCTCCTCCACCGCTCTGTCCATAGCCGGCAACCAATCCTTTTCCGAGAGCAGGATTTTCTACCATTAGATTTCTTAGAGCGGCTTTACCGAATTCAAATGCCTGGTTAAATTTTATATCAGGCGTTACAACCTGAACAGTTGATTCGCGGAGATTTTTATAATAGTCAAACGTTTCTCTATAATACTTTTCTATGTTCGAAGTTAAATCCTTATAAAGCGCCTTAACAGAATCATATTTTGTATTGACCGGACTTCCGGCAATTACAATCGGATAAAAATTTTCGCTTGCCTGGTTCGGCCGAACAGTGAATTTGAATTGTATCGGATTATCGGCAAACATATGAGCGGGTGGAGCTGCCATTTGTTCTGCAATTTGTGAACCGCATAAAAATATTCCCCTCCATTTAGCTTCGGAGATAACATAAGCTTTAACACCATCGTCCCAGTAACTGAATTGTCCGCCGATTCCAGCGGGCCATTGCGGCTGCATAACAGGCATAAAACCGGGAACGATTGTAAGCGGAGTGGTTGTGTAAACATCGAGTAGAATAACTGCTGCCGGTTTATTATGCGGTATAAAAATTATTTCTTTAACGGTGAACGACTCATAAACATATGTAATTGTTGTTGCTTCGGGTGTAACCGATATCTCCCGCACGATATCTCTGGAAAGGATTGGCTGAGTAGTTGTACCTACAAAGAATTGCAGATCGAAATTGCGCAGTACTTTCCAGGGCCAGATCCACATTTCGAATGAACCGTTTTCAAAACCCATGAGAGCTGCCTTAGTACCAATCTTATCCATGTATTGATGTGGTTGAGCAGTTCTATTTAGCACAAGATCATTTTGTGTTAATTCGAACTTAGGTGTTTGTGCGACCACCAAGATATTGATCGTTAATAAAATAATTAGGACGAGATTTGTCAGTTTCATAAAATTTTTTCCTCTACAAATGGTTTAATTGCACACAGATTGAACAGATATAGCTGATTAAAACTGATCTGTTCAAACCTGTTGCATCAATTAAATCTGTGTGTTATTCATTTTGATACTTTTCAATTAAAACCCTCGCCATGATCGAATCCCATATATAATTTGGCGGTGAGTTAAGTACTTCATTATCCGGACTATATGATTCCCAGAAGTTGTGATTCTTTTTCAACTGTGTTGTAACAGCGAGGAGCATCTTATCTGCAAGCTGATTTGCGATATCATTATATCCGTATTTCTTTAATCCATCTAAAACCATGTAATTCCAAAGGAGCCAGACCGGACCATTCCATTTACAGCAATAATCAACATAAGGCGTGTACCATTCGTCATCTGCTGCAAGAGTTGGAATACCATATTTCCTCCAGAACTTTTCTGGATTAAGTAATTTTTTAACTAACAAATCGGCTCTTTCTTTGGGCGCCACTTCTGCCCACAATGCAAGAAATCCGATTATTTCTTCGCGCCGTAAATCACGAGTCATAAACTTAAAACTATGATTTACCTTGTCAACCGAAAAATAAAATTGCTTCTTTTCATCCCACATTAGTTCATTTACTAATTTTGATGTTGCATCAGCTTTTTCTTTCCATTGCTTAGATTCGTAAACCAATCCAAGTTCGTTTGCAATTTGAGAAAGCGAACGCATCTCTTTAATAACCATCAATGTAAGGTCGAGACATTCTAACTCGTCCGAGATATCTTCCTTATCTACATCAAGGTACCGTTCGGTACTAACCTGAAATACTGCGTTATACCAATCGCGGACGTTCTCAATTATTCCGTATGGTCCCCATTCAAATGTTTCATCTTTATCAAGGTCGCGGTTTTCAATAAGCCAGTTTGTGTATTTTACTCCGCTCACAAAAGCATCTTCAAGAAAATTTTTATCCCTGCTCACTTTGTAAATTTCCCAATTAATCCAGCTGAAGAACGGAGCAGATGTGGTTGACATATCACGATTTAATACTTTACTGAAGTGAGGATAATCCTGTAAACCACGCGGACCGTGACGATATGCAACTAATCCATCATCGCGCTGTTGTTCCATATAAACATACTGAGAGCCCTGTGCAGACAAAGGATCTAAATAAGCATAAGCAAGCATACTTAATGATTCGTGCAATACCTGATGCCCGTGTCCCCAACCCCACAGCGGCTGGCGCGAGAAAACATAGAAATTGTAATTGGTTTTATCTGTAGGAGGATAGAAACATCCTCGTGCTAAATTGAAGGAACTGAGGTAAACCAATTTTTCATCTTCGGATTGAAATTTTATTCGTGGTATTGCAGAAAAGAGCTTAACATTTTCATCAACATATTTTTGAAGTGGTTCAGATTTCAGTTCTTCAATTTTTTTAGAGAGAGGAGCAACCTCTTCATTTTGATCCTGCCATCCGCGGAAATACCTTACATTAATTTCTTCTCCCGGTTTAAGTGAAAACTTTCCATGCAACGAAACAAAATTTACATATCCTTCCTTTTTATTATTTAATGAATCGTTCCTGTTCTTTGCATAAAAATCTGTTTTGATTGTTATGTAAAAATTTTCCATGCCGCCGTTATAACCGCCATGCGAGTAGGGTGCAAAGCTCGCAGTAAAATAATCGCGTGTATCGGTTGGATATGGTGCGTTTTTATAGAGCGAACTTATCAACCGGTATTTCGATTCGTAATGGTTAGTTATGTAAGCATTATTTTTTTCGTCATAACTTTTTATTAACAAAGAATCATTGCCTAATTCAAGCACCGGATATAATTCGATGTTATGCGAAATCTTATCCTCATTTTTTATCTGAAGATTTACAAGTGCAATTGAAGAGCTGTAAACAAAAAATGTTTCCTGAACTTTAATACCCCGTAATGGTGAATACTCCATTATTGCCATATCAGGGAATGACGATGTTACAACAGGTTTCTCGAAATATTCACCGGTATTCATTACAACAACCTGATCTACTTTCCAGATGCAATAAAACTTTCCCGCCTGGTCACCGTAATATGAGACCGGCAAACAATTTGAGTAGTAATCCATTTTATAACCCTTATCACCATACAATCTGGATCGTTCCATTGCAGCAGCGTAAGTTGTATAGAGTGGATCACTCTGTTTTGCATTAAAAACCAGAAAATGATCGCTCACAATAAGTTTTTGTGCTAGCATACTTGTTGCGAGAAAAAAGAAAATTAGAAACCTGTTCATGTTGCAAACCTTTTTATTCTACAGTTAATATAATTTCTTTCAAGTCATTATAGGAAGACGATGTACCGACAAGAAGCGAATAATTTCTTTTTTCAACTATAAATTCTTTTCCCTCTACATATTTCTGCAATACTTCCGGTGTAATTTCAAAGGCAACAGTTTTTGTTTCTCCCGGTTTCAAAAATATTTTTTCGAAGCCCTTTAAAGTTTTTATTGCATCATTCTTTTTAGGACCCTCTCCCCTGACATATAACTGAACAACTTCTGCTCCACTCATTCTTCCGGTATTTTTAATATCAACATTAAACTTTGCCGAACCGCTTTGGTTGATTTTATCTCTATCCAATCTCAGGTTTGAGTATTCGAATGTTGTATAACTCAAACCATATCCAAAAGGATATAACACTTCTCTTTCAAAATATCTGTAAGTTCTTCCTTTCATATCATAGTTTCTAAAATCCGGAAGCTGATCAACCGATTTATAGAATGTAATAGGTAATTTTCCAGAAGGATTATAATCGCCGAAAAGAACATCGGCTAATGCATCACCCGCAGCCTGACCGCCATACCATGTTTCAACAATAGCTGGAATATTTTCCGATTCCCAATTAATACTTAATGCGCTTCCATTAAGAAGAACAAGCACAATCGGTTTTCCAAGCTGGGCAATCTTCTGTATCAGGTTTTTTTGAGTATCGGGAAGATCAAGGGAGGTTCTGTCTCCACCCGAAAAACCGTTTACGTTTAATTCCAATTCTTCCCCTTCAAGCCGGGGAGAAATTCCCATACACATTATTACAACATCAGATTTCTTAGCAATTTCGATTGCACGCTTCTCTTTTTCTTCATCAGGAACTGACCATAATAACTGAACCATAGAATATCGGGAACTGGAATAATAATCTACTCTTATTTTATAAGCTTTCCCTTTCTCTAAATTCAACTCGGCAAATTTTTTAAGTGGGCCATGCTCGCTATCGTCTTTTACTATTAATGAGTCTTCAAGATAAATGTGAAGTCCGTTGAACCCCATTCCGCCGATTTTATAATTACCCGATTTTTGCGGAACAATATAACCGCTCCATCGAATAGAAAAATCTTTTTGCTTTAACTGTTTGAAAGGAATGTTTGTAAACCACCAGAAATCAATTTTGTTATCTATTTTTTTAATTACCGGAGCGCCTTCAAATCTTGCATTATCAAATATTTCGGCTGATAATCCTTTCTGTCTCATGGATTTATCCACATAAAAATAATTTTCAGGTATAACAACGGAACCAGGCATTCCCTCAATAATATCGCAACCGGCTTCAGAATATACCTTTGTATTAGATGAAACCTTTTTAATAATTCCTTTTAATGGTGTGATTACATTAGACGGCATTCCGTTATAGTTACCCATTAACACTTCATCATCATCCGCATTTGGACCTATTACTGCAATACTTTTTATTTTTTTGCTGAGAGGGAGAAGATTATTTTCATTCTTTAACAACACAATCGATTCTCTTGCAGTATGAAGTGCAATTTCTATATGCTCTTTTGAGTCGACAACTTTCATATCTATTTTATTGAAAGGAACCATCTCAATTGGATCGAACATTCCGAGCTTGATTCGTGCAGTGAATAATCTCTTAAAAGCAATATTAATTTGTTCTTCTTCAATAAGATTATTTTTGTAAGCTTCGAATAAATATTTGAAAGACACTCCGCAGTTTAAATCCGTTCCAGCCTTAACAGAGATTGCCGCAGCTTCTTTTGCATCCTTTGCTTGTTTATGAAACTGCCAGATATCCTGAATTGCCCAGCAGTCCGATACAACGTAACCATTAAATCCCCACTCCTCTCTTAAAATTTTATTAAGCAACGGATCATTACTGCAGCAAGCATTTCCTCTAAGACTATTATATGCACACATAATTGATTGAACAGTTGCATCCTTAACAGTCATCTTAAATGCCGGAAGATATGTTTCCCGTAAATCATAATCACTTACCTCGGCGTTGAATGAATGACGATCCGGTTCCGGTCCGCTATGAACCGCATAATGTTTTGATGTGGCGACAACTTTTAAGTATTTCGGATCATTGCCTTGTAATCCCTTAATAAAGTTGACTGCAATTTGTCCGGTAAGAAATGGATCTTCACCGTATGTTTCTTGTCCTCGCCCCCACCTCGGATCGCGGAATATATTTATGTTTGGCGACCAGAAAGTTAATCCCTGATAAAGTCCTCTCTGATTTTTGGAAATTGCATCATTATACTTTGCACGTGCCTCATCAGAAATTACATTGCCCACATTGTAAATCAATTCTTTATTCCATGTTGCGGCAAGGCCGATTGCTTGCGGAAAAACAGTTGCGAGCCCGTTACGAGCCACTCCGTGCAGACATTCATTCCACCAATTGTATTCTGGAATTCCCAGACGCTCTATCGCCGATGCATTAAAAACCATTTGGGAAATTTTTTCCTGAAGCGTTAAACGGTTCGCAAGATCATTAACACGTTCTTCAATAGATAATCCTGGATTTTGAAACGGGAATATCTGTGTAGATTGGGCAAGTAATAGCCGGCTCAATAAAATAATTAGAATTACTTTTTTCAATTAAACCTCACATTAGATTTAATGAACAAACTTATTTTCGGATAACCACTTTTCAAGAAGGTAAAACCATTGTTCGTCAAGAAACTTGTTTTTCATTGTGAACCCATGTCCCCCTTTTTGAAAAATATAAAGTGCTGCATTAACGTTGTTTCTTTTTAATGCATCATAATATTTCAAACTGTTCTCTACCGGCACTGCTTTATCATCCGTTGCATGCATAATGAATGTAGGTGGAGTTTTTTCGGTCACATTTAATTCGTTGGAAAAATATCGCGCCAGTGAGTCATTTGCATTTTCACCTATTAGAGCTTTTTTAGAACCCGGATGAGTAAAATCATTTTGCATTGTTATTACCGGGTAAATCAAAATAGAAAAGTCGGGGCGAAGCGATTGATCACGTTTTCTTATAAAGCTATCATTAAAGTGAACTGAAGCAGATGCGGCTAAATGTCCGCCGGCAGAAAAACCAATTATTCCTATTCTGGTCGTATCAATTCCAAATTTTTCTGAATTCTTCCGGATATAATAGATAGCTTGCTGTGCATCTGATAGCGGGACAATTTCTTTACGATCCATCCGGGAATCATACGGTAATCTGTACTTTAGAATAAATGCCGATACTCCTCTTTCAGCAAACCACTTTGCAACGTATTCCCCCTCTGATGTAATTGCGAGCCGTACATAACCGCCGCCGGGACAAATAATTACTGCAGTGCCATTCGGTTTTTCGGGTTTCCAGTACTCGAGTGTTGGATAGGACACATTACTTACTCTTACAATATTATCCGAACCAAGCTCGGACTTTTCATGGTTCACAGTATCAGTTAAGTAAAGCGGAATACCCGACCAAAGATTGATTACTTCTCTTTGTTGACAAAAGATTGATGAGAAAAAAAGAAGTAGAATTATAAGCAATAAGTTTTTTTTCATTTTATCACCCGCTAAAAAAATTTACACAGAGAACATTGAGTAGTCACAGAGAATTAAGATCGATAAAAAACCGCGCAATTATCCCTGTCCATATATAAGTTTTATTCCATCCGGCTTGATAGTCATCAGCACTATAAAATTCCCAGAAGTAATGATCGGTCTTAAGCTGATGAATAATATTTTCCATTACTCTATTAGCAAGTTCTTTAGCTTCCTCTTTATATCCATATTCAATTAATCCTCTGAATAACAGATACTGCCATTGAATCCAGACTGGTCCGTTCCAGTAACCGATCGGATTGTAGTAATCATCTTTTGCAGAAAGAGTTGGAACGCCAAACTTTCTCCAGAACTCATCTTTGTTCAACATCAACTTCATTAGTTTATCCGCACTTTCATTATTCGGAATTCCCGCCCACAATGGTAAAAATCCGATAATCTCTTTTATCTTAAGGTCATCCTTTGTTTTGTATGTAAACGACTGATCATTTTTATTCACATTATAATAGAAGTTAGTTTTATCATCCCACAAGTATTCATTAATTAGAACACTTCTTTCCATACTTTTTCTCACCCATTCAGAAGCTTCCTTTTTTTTATCGAGAATGCCAGCCATTGCGGCCAGTGATTTTTCTTCCATAACGAGCATTGAGTTTACATCCGGACCTTCAAAGTTGGAAGCCCAACCGACTTTATCCCACACAGCAACTCTTGCATCGCGCACACTTTCAAGTTCTGCATGTCCGCCCCAGCTTGCCAATCCGTTACCGTTAGAATCTCTTCGTGATATATACCAGTTATAAAACTTCTTTCCGCTTTCGTAAGCTTCGCTTAAAAATTTTTTATCTCCGGTTACTTTGTAGATCTCATAATTAATATAATTAAACCAGGGAGCAGAGCTGGTGTATTCTCCGTTATGAATTATTTCTTCATTCAAGTAAGGTCCCGTCCGATAATTAATGTATCCATCCGGGCGTTGTCTTTCCATATAAACACGTTGAGAATTCATTGCACTTTGTGGATCCATAAAAGCATACGCGAGCATCGTTAAGCTTTCGTGAAACACCTGTCCGCCGTATCCCCAACCCCACTTCGGTTCGCGTGAGAAGACATAATAGTTATAGCTGCTTTCTCCTTCAGGTTTCATCATACATTGACGGATAAGAGAAAATGCATTCCAGTAGAGCATTTCTTTATCTTTATCATTGAATTTCAATCTTGGAATTCGTGAATAGATTTTCTCATTCTCCTTAACAAACAACTCCAAATCGATCGTCATCAATTGGCTACTGATTTCCGTCAACTGATCACCATCTTTATCTTTTTCATCCAGTCCTCTTACAATTCTTAATTCTTTTGATTGTCCGGGTTTTAAAATAATTTTCTTTTGAAATGAAATTACAGTTGAATTGATTTGTTCTATTGAATTATTTAGCGCTGGTAACGAAAACGATTTTTTAAGAACGAGTGAAGTATCTGCAGTGTTCGACTGTAAGAATTTATATGCTCCATAACTATCAGGATTTTCAGACATTACAAAAATACTCTTAAGATTTTCGATGTAGGGTATTTGATGTTCTTTCATCCATCCATCGCGGTTCTTTTTATGATGAAACAGAAAAGCATGATTCTGCGCTAAGTACTCTATATTATTAATCGTTGCCAATTCAAAGTGGGGATAGATTGTAAAATCAATATCGCGGTTGCTTTCATTCGTTACTTTTAAGTTGTGAACGGTAAACTGAGAACTGTAAACTAAAAACGTAGCTTCAACACGGAGATTCTTAAATGGATAGAAATAAAATTTTACAAGATCGGAATAAGAAGCGGTTATTACAGGTTCTTTATAAAGTTCTTTCAATAAGTAGCGAACATCATTGCCGTATTTGAAAGAATAATAAATATTTCCCCCGTCTTTCGATTCGAATCCGATCCCCTTTTCCGGATCGAACCAGCTTAATGAATAGCCCTGATCGAGTTTGTAATTTGTTCTTTCTATTGCCGATGCATAAGCAGTATAGACAGGATCTTTCTTTGTAGCATGTAAGCTAGAAAGATAATGCTGTGCGTTGACGGTAATAAACATTGAAAGAAACAATAAAATTACTCTGCGCATCATCTATCCTTTTGTTTCTAAAAATTTATTTTATCCACGGAAGTTTATCCAGGTCTACATTACCGCCGGACAAAATCAGTCCGACTTTTTTATTTCTGAACTTATCAGGATTATCCATTACAACACCAAGAGTAATAGCACTTGATGGTTCAACAATAATCTTCATTCGTTCCCAGATCAATTTCATTGCGCTAATAGTTACCTCGTCATCAACCGTAATTATTTGGTGAAGATATCTTGTAAGAATTAAATGGGTTTTATCGCACAACTGTGTAAGTAACCCATCGCAAATGGTCTTTGGATTTATTGATGGATAAATGGTTTTATCTCTCAATGAACGGAAAGCGTCGTCAGCACCTTTCGGCTCCGCACCAATTACTTTTGTGTGATTAGAAAAATAATATGCTGAAAGACATGTCCCCGAAACGAGTCCAGCACCGCCAACCGGTGAAATCAAATAATCGAGATCATTTACTTCTTCAAAAATTTCCTTTGCACAAGTAGCCTGACCGGCAATTATGGTGTAATTATCATAAGGATGAATAAAAGTTGCGCCGGTTTCAGAAACAATTTTGTGAGCGGCCTCTTCGCGGGATTTAACTGTCGGCTCACTGAAAGTAATTTTCGCTCCGTAACCGGCAACAGCTCTCTTCTTAATTTCAGGTGCTGTATTCGGCATTACAATGTATGCAGGAACATTTTTCATTCTGGCTGCCAGTGATAATGCAGCAGCGTGATTTCCCGATGAGTGCGTTATTACACCTTTCTCCAATTCACTTTGAGTAAGTGACAGAACTGCGTTACTTGCACCGCGGAATTTGAATGCGCCGACTTTCTGAAAATTCTCGCATTTGAAATAAAGCCGGCATCCAAACATTTTATTAAGTGATTCAGATGTTAGCAATGGAGTTTTGTGAATCTGGTTTTTAATTCTTTCTTGGGCTTCTAAAATATCCTGTCTGGTTGGTTCATTATTCAGCATAAAAATTCCTGTTAGAGTTTTATTGAATTCCAGAAAAAGCTAACATGTTTGGAGACGATTTCATAAACATTTTTAATATCTACCTGTTCATCTTTAGAAAGATGTTCTGTTCGTATCAGAAAGAGAGGCGCGGTGAACTGCTCGGCTAATATTTCCGGATCATATTTCTTTGCAATGTTATTCTTTACCATTTCAGAAAAGATCAATCTGCAAATAGCACGAAGTTCATTCACATACTCTGTAATGGAAAGCTCAACCTGTCCAACTTTGGTAAACTGTTCCATCAATAGCAGCCGTATAAATTTTTTCTCTCTGGGTGTATTCCAGAACTCCACCAGTCTTCTGGCAAAATCCTGTAAGAACTTTTCCGGGTTATCGAGCTCGTCGAGAAGTTCATCACTAAGAATTTTTGTGCTTAACGACTTGGACTTGTAATCCGATAGAATTGCGAGGAATATTTCCTCTTTCGATTTGAAATGATTATAGATAGCGCTTTCCCGGATTCCAACGGCACGAGCAATTTGCCTGATTGAAGCGCCGGCATAACCATTATTAGAAAAGTAATCGAGCGCCTTTTCGGTTATTAATTTCTTTGTATTCGGGTATTTCATATTGAATTCCCTAATGAACGCTCGTTAATATACGGAATCTCTTTTCAATGTAAAAGAATTGCTATTAGGTAAAAAACCAAGTTTGTTGAACCAATTAAAATGTAAAGGCATTAACCAATAAAAAGATTTTCACGCAAAGATCGCAATGAAAACGCAGAGCTCGCAAAGTCTTTTCTCTGCGCTCATTGCGACAACTCTGCGGCCTCTGCGTGATAATCTTTAAAATTAAATACAGAAACAATTCTATATAATTTTTAATTCTAGTAACTCATCGTATCAATCTTAACTTTTCCTCTAAAGATCCAGTAGATGCTTATTGTGTATGCAAGTACAAAAGGAATTCCGATTATTGCAACGATAAGCATAATGTTCAGAGTCTTCTGCGATGAAGCAGCATTATATATCGTTAAGCTATACTCGGGATTCGGGTTTGAGAGAACAATATTCGGAAATAACCCCACAGCAAACAATACAAGAAGCGCAACAATACTAGCACATGATGAAAGGAACGCTCTGAAATCCCGGCCATGGAAAATTTCCCTTGGTATATTTGCTATAGCAAGCATGTTTAATACAGCAATTACAAAAAGCCACGGCGCATCTTTGAAATGCTGAACCATGTGAGGATAATAGATCAAAGTGTACATGGTAGTGGTAACATAACAGATTACAAAAAAGATAATTGTGTTATTAACCCAGCTTCTTATTTTCTTCTGCAACTCTCCTTCCGTTTTCATTACCACATAAATTGATCCATGCATCATGAAGAGCGCAACAGTTGTAATTCCAACTAACACAGTGTAAGGATTAAGAAGTGTACAAAAGTTTCCGGCAAATTCTTTTTCGGCATCTATTGGAACTCCAGTAATAATGTTTCCGAGCGCTACACCCATTAAGAGAGCAATAAGAATACTTGACAAGCTGAATGCAACATCCCACATCTGCCTCCACCTTTTCATCGGCTGTTTGCTTCTGAATTCTATTGCAATTGCACGGAAGATCAATCCGAAGAGGAGCAGCATAAGTGCAATATAGAATCCGGAAAAGACAGTTGCATAAACATGCGGAAATGCTGCAAAGAGGGCCCCGCCGCCGGTTACGAGCCAAACTTCATTTCCATCCCATACCGGACCAATTGAATTGATCATTATTCTCCTATCGGTATCGCCTTCAACAAAAAGATGAAGTGCGCCAACACCAAGATCGAACCCGTCGAGAATAGCATAACCGGTTAACAATACACCAATAAGGATGAACCATATTGTGTTTAAGTCAAATTGAAATTCCATATACGTTTAATTTTTGTTATTAATTTCTTTCCAATGCTGCTTTTTGATGTTCGTACTCAGAAGGAATATTTTCAGCTCCCTCTGGTCCGTGTTTAATTTTTTCATTCAATAAATAGATAAACAAAATGAATAATAGTAAGTAAACGAGTGTAAAAAGTATCAAAGAAAACATCACTTGATTTGCAGTAACAACTTTAGACAAACCTTCGGATGTTCGCAGCAAATTGTAAACTATCCATGGTTGTCTTCCAACTTCAGCAGAAATCCAACCGAGCTGATTTGCAATCTGCGGACCAAGAACTGAAAATACAAATATCCACAACAGCCATTTCTTCTCGAATAATTTTCCCCGCCAGAGCAAATTCAATCCTATTAAACTAAGTGCGATTAATCCGAATCCTATTGCAACCATAATATGATACGATTGAAAAACAATATTAACCGGAGGTCTATCCTTGGGTTTAAAAGCATTCAATCCCGTTACCGGTTTTTTGCTATCGCCATAAATAAGATAACTGAGCATTCCAGGAATTTTGAATCCAAGCTTTACTTCCTGCTGCTGATCATTAACCCAACCGAAGAGATAAAGATCTCCTACACCGGATGAATCGTAATGAGCTTCGAATGCTGCAAGTTTTGCCGGTTGAGTTTTACTAATACCGACAGCACTTTGATGACCTGTAAACAACTGAAAGATTGACGCGAATAATGCGAGTCCGAGTGCAATCTTAAATGATGATTTAGCAAACTCAACATGTTTTTTTCTTAACAGGTAATAAGCGCTAACACTTAATACCATAAATGCACCGGCAAGCCATGCACCTGAAAGAACATGCGATAACCGTTCCATTGAAGATGGATTGAATACCATTTCCCAGAAGTCGGTTATTTCTGCGCGGGCATTAATTCCTTCTCCAACTATATGATATCCGGCGGGTGTTTGCTGCCATGAATTAGCAACAACTATCCATACCGCGCTTAACATCGAACCGAATGAAACCATAATGGTTGAGAAGAAATGCATTTTTGGACTTACCTTATTCCAGCCGAAGACAAGGACAGCGAGGAATCCTGATTCGAGAAAGAAAGCAAAGATACCTTCGGCGGCTAATGCACTACCGAAAACATCTCCGACAAAACGCGAGTAGGTTGCCCAGTTAGTACCAAATTCAAATTCCATTACAATTCCGCTTGCAACTCCCATTGCAAATGTAAGCGCAAATATCTTAACCCAGAACTTTGTCATCTGCTCGTAAAGTTTATTACCGGTTTTAAGATACATTCCTTCCATAATTACAAGTAGAACACCAAGACCAATACTTAAAGGCGGGTAGATATAATGGAATGCTATTGTAAAAGCGAATTGAATACGCGAAAGAATTTCAACGTCCATGAGGTGACCTAATTTTCTATTGTTACAGAATTAAAATAAGAAATAAATAAAAGGAAAGTAATATGGATTTAGTAATGAATTAGCAAGCAAATTATCCTTCGATAGACTCAGGATCATACACGGATTGGGTAGATTAATGCAAACAACTATTAAATAAAACTCTTTGTAATATTTATCATAATATTTATTTAAGATCGTCCAGTATTGACTTCAACTTCCCAAGAGAATTTTCCCAGTCCTTCATCTTTGCTCTTTCACGTTCAATTACTTCAGCAGGAGCTTTTGCAACAAATCCCTCATTAGATAATTTTTTTCTAACACCCTCAAGCGAATTTGAGATTCTTGCGATTTCCTTTTCTAATCTGTTTCTTTCAACACCAAGGTCAATCAGTCCTTCAAGCGGAATGTAAATATCGCAGTCCTTAACTACTGCCGAAGCACTCGCCTTGGGTTTTCCAATTTTCGGATCGACTTTTAATTGCTCTATTTTTACAAGCGACTTAATATACTTGACCTGTTCATCGTTAATTTTATCTGTTCTCAAAACAACGTTAATTGTTTTGGACGGAGGAATATTCATCTCCCCTCGTATGTTTCGTATTGCAGTAATAATATTCTGAAGGAACTCAACATTCCTTTCTGCAATTTCATCAACTAATATTCCGTAATATTTAGGAAATTCTTTTGTTGAAATACTTTCTCCTTCTGTTCTTTCATCAAGAAGCTGCCATATCTCTTCTGTAATAAACGGCATAAAGGGATGAACGAGTTTTAACATTTCTTCAAACAAAGAGATCGCACGGGAAAGTAACGCGGATTTTACTTCATCTGGTGCATTATATAACCTGAACTTCGACAACTCCACATACCAGTCGCAGAAATCATTCCACACGTAAGAGTAAATTATTTTAACAGCATTATTAATTTCATATTCATCAATTGCTTCTGTAAATTCTTTCAGAGTGTTCTGAAAGCGCGAGATAATCCACCTATCGGTAAAGTCTAAATGTTCATCGACAAGATCTTTGCTTACCTTAATGTTTTGTGCATTCATTAGCAGGAATCGTCCGGCATTCCATATTTTGTTTGCAAAGTTTCTTCCTATTTCACATTTATCAGTGCTGAATAAAACATCCTGACCGAGTGGAGCGATATAAATCATAGTAAACCGCAATGCATCCGCACCATATTCATCTATTAGATCAAGTGGATCCGGAGAGTTGCCGAGAGATTTGCTCATTTTTCTTCCCTCGGTATCACGAACAGTACTGGTAAAGTAAACATCTCTGAATGGAATTTCATTCTTAAAATGCATTCCGGCAATAATCATTCTTGCTACCCAGAAGAAAATAATATCAGGTGCTGTAACTAAAAGGTCTGTGGGATAATAGTAGTTTTGTTCTTTTTCGGTTGTAAATACATCCTGAGCCCAAAGCCAGCTTGACGCCCATGTATCAAGCACATCATCATCTCTATACCAGTTTTCAATATCGGCGGGTGGTTCAACCTCGCAATAAATTTCTTTTGTTGCTTTATGATACCAAACTGGTATTCGGTGACCCCACCATAGCTGACGCGATATACACCAGTCGCGGATGTTTGTCATCCAGTGTTCGTAAGTTTTAACCCAGTGTTCTGGATAAAAATTAACTTTACCATTAAGCACGGCTTCGAGAGCAGGTATAGTCAGCTTTTCCATTCTCATAAACCATTGCTCGGAAAGATACGGTTCTATAGGAACATTACCGCGCTGGGAGTAACCTACTTTATTTGTGTATTCTTCAACTTTATGAAGCAGACCAAGTTCCTCCATACGGGCAACAACTTTATAACGGAGATCGAACCGATCGAGATCTCTAAATTCTTTGGGTACGTTTCCGTTTGAAGTCGCGTCTTCATTAAAGATATTAACCATTTCCAGATTATGACGCAGACCCATTTCGTAATCATTAACATCGTGAGCAGGTGTTACTTTTACAGCGCCGGTACCAAATTCTTTATCGACATACTCATCGGTGAAAAGAGGAATCACTCTTCCAACAATTGGAAGGATTACTGTTTTACCAATTAAATGTTTGTAGCGCTCATCATCCGGATTAACTGCGATTCCTGTATCGCCAAGCATTGTTTCGGGGCGGGTCGTTGCCACAATAATATATTCGGAAGAATCCTTAACGGGATATTTGAAGAACCAGAGCTTACCTTTTACTTCTTTGTAGAAAACTTCTTCATCGCTTATTGCAGATTTTGAAGCAGGATCCCAGTTAACCATTCTATAACCACGGTAAATGAGATCCTCTTTGTAAAGTTTAACAAAAGCTTCTATAACTTTTCTATAATAGTGTATATCCATCGTAAAACGTTCACGCTGCCAATCGCAGCTAACACCAAGTTTACGGAGCTGGTTAAAAATTATTCCGCCATATTTTTCTTTCCATTCGTAACAGTACTGTAAAAAATCTTCACGCGAAATATTATCCTTGTTAATTCCTTTTTCCTTTAACATTGCAACAACTTTTGCTTCGGTTGCAATTGAAGCATGATCAATTCCGGGAATCCAGCATGCATTAAACCCCATCATCCGTTTATAACGAATATAAATATCCTGAAGTGTGTTGTTAAGAATATGTCCGATATGCAGTATGCCGGTTATGTTCGGCGGAGGAATAACAATTGTGTATGGTTCTTTATTCTCATCAACTTCGCTATGATAAAGATTGTTATCGTACCAGTATTTGTACCACTTATCCTCAACATTTTTGGGATTGTAAGTTTTAGGGATTTCAGAAAAATTCTTTGCCAGCATTTACTTCTCTAGTATTGATAATAATTAGGTGCAAATATAAAAAATCCTGATACTGAATGCTCGGTTGAGTTTAAAAAGAATAATAAATAAAGGGAATGTCATATTTTCTTTTTCGTTTTGAGGTAACGATTTGTTTGATTAAGAAAGGAAATATTTTCTGCGGGGATTATTTTGATGCTTATCAAAAATTACAAATATACTCAGCAACAGAAGCCGAGTCATTTTTTAGATTCGCTTTCTCTATGTTCTTTTGGATTTCATTATAAAGGTCAGTTTCCCGGAAGAGATTTTCAACTATAGCTGGAAGTTTAACAATTCTCTTTTCATAAATTCCTAATTTGTTTTCGATTATAAAATCGACATTACCTTTTTCCTGTTCCCATATGTAGCTGTTTACAACAGGAATTTTTCCGCTCATTAATATTTCCATAAAAGTGGAAGCACCGCATTTTGTAATAACAAGATCGGATAAGCAAATAAGGTCATAAACAAAATCAACAAAGCCATAAATAATAAGATTATCCCTGTTAAATTTTTGTTTTAACTTATTCGCCTGTGTAAAAAGTTTTTTGTTTTTGCCGCAGACAACAATAATATTATAATCGTAACCGTACTTAATAAATTCTTTAAGGATTCTTTTCCCTTTTGGAATTCCATCACCTCCGCCGAGAATTAAAAGCGTCTTCTTGTTTTCAACTCCATACTTAATCTTCAATAAAATAACTTTTTTTTCATCTGGTTTTTCAGAAAATTTCTCGTTTAAAATAAATGGGAAAACTTTCAGGCGGGATTCTTCTATGCCGTATTTGATACAACTGTTTTTAAGTTTATCGCTGAACAGAATAAAGTTCTGGTCTTTCTTAAGAAACCAGAGCGGATGCGCAGTGAACGGATCTGTTACTACTGTAATTACAGGAATCTCTTTCTTCAATTTTTGTAGTGTCGAAAAAAGAGGTTTGATAAGAAAAAAATGGAATAGAACAATCTTATCAGGTTTATAATCCAACAGAACTTCTTTTAAGTACTTTGTAATATTTATTGATACTAAAAACGCGCTTATATGAGAGATAAATTTCAGTTTGTGAGTTAAATAAAGAAATTCATAAAACCATTTGGATTTACTCTGAAGGTGGCGGTAACCGTCCTCAATAATGAAGCGTGCCAGCCATTTTGTTTTACCGAATCCATCAATAAGTAATGTTTCGTATCCATCACTTTTATATTTGTTGATATGCTCTGAAACAGCACGGGCCGGCGCTAGATGACCACCACCGGTTCTTAAGTAAATAAAAAGTAATTTCTGTTTCTGCATAAATTTATTTAACGAAGAACAGGTGATTGAGAGTGAGTTAAATTACCGGTTTTCAGAATCTCAATTATTTTGTATGTCCCAAGTTTTCTTGCTTTAAGAAAACCTGACCAGGCCATTTCTGCAAGAATACCTTTATTTAGCAGATCATGAAGCCATTGGTCGGAATATTCAGGGTTCATTTGTTTTATTCCCGCTTGAATTTCGAACAGCCATAACCGGTTAAATTTTTCCTGTGAACCAATTGTAGGTGTCATAATTATAGGAAGTCCTAATCCGCTATAAAAAGAAAGTTCACTTGGCTTTGTCCATAAAATATCAGTTTCGTGCATAGCGCCATTAAACTTTTCGAAATAATCTTCCATCGAATCAGCGTAGATAATTTCTATTTGTGAATCATCGTCTGTAATTTGTTTTTTTATGGAATGGAAATAGTCGCAAACATTTTGTTTTGTTCCGGCAATCAAAATCAACTTTACTTCATTATTGAGAATTTTGTTTTTAAGACTGAATGCCATTTTACCACCGATTTCTTTAAGAGCGCCAGCACCACCCACAGCATATGATAAGGTTAATTTACTCTTAACATTATCATGATAGT
>JBBIHP010000044.1:0-21569 GCA_037446915.1 Ignavibacteria bacterium | reverse complement strand
TGGATTCTTTTTACTATTCAGGTTTAATTACAAGACAAAACTGAATAATAGAATTACTTATTAATTACTAAAGAGATATTTTTGCAACGTCATTAAAATAGAAAATAAATAAGATGGGACGATTAGCACCAATATTCATTATAATAGCTGCAAGCTTATGGGGAATTGATGGAATTGTATTAAGACCTTCTTTATATAACCTCCCGGTACCTTTAGTAGTCTTAATTGAAAGCTCTATTGTAGCAATCCTACTTACACCACTCTTCTATAAACAATTTCCTAAAATTAAATCTCTTGAGAAGCGGGACATCTTTTCATTCTTTTTAGTTGCTTTATTCGGCGGCGCTATTGGAACTATGTCTATTACAAAAGCTCTATTCTATGTTAACTTTGTAAATCTTTCTGTCGTAAAATTAATTCAGAAATTACAACCTGTCTTTGCATTAATTTTGGCTTCAATTATACTTAAAGAAAAATTACCCAAAGAATTTTTTATATGGGCAGGATTAGCAATAGTTGGTGCTTATTTAATGACATTCGGTTTATCATTCCCGAATTTAAGTACAGGTGAAAAAACAGTAATTGCCGCCGGTTTATCTTTAGTTGCCGCATTCAGTTTCGGATCATCTACTGTATTTAGTAAAAGAGCTTTAAGAAATGTCGGGTTTGAATTAGGTACATATTTAAGATTTTTGTTTTCATCATTCATTATGCTCATTGCAACTTTGCTGTTCAGTAAACTTTCAGAAATTTCATCTGTCTCGGGTACACAGTGGTTTATTTTTCTTCTGATTGCATTTACAACCGGCGGAGCAGCTATTTTTCTTTATTATTACGGACTTAAAAAAGTTACTGCTTCCGTTGCAACAATTTGTGAACTTGCTTTTCCACTTACTGCAGTAATACTAGAATATTTTTTGTATGGTAACATTCTCGATCCAATTCAATGGTTAGGTGTTGCTATTTTAATTGCAAGTATCATCAAAGTTTCTTCATTAAAATGATAATTGATTACGGGGGTAAAAATGAAAAAATCAATTCTTATTTTCTTTCTATTTCTAAGTTCAAATTTATTTAGCCAGTATATTTCTGGATATGGGATTAAAGTTGGATTAACTTCTTCAAAATTTAGATGGGATTATTCTGTTCAAAGTGGTTTTAGTAGTTTAAGTTTTGAATCGGATAGAAAACCGGGGATTAATATTGGTCTCTTTGCAGAATTTTTCGACTCTCCTTTCTTTTCCTTAAACACTGAATTGAATTATATCAGTAAAGGATTCCAAAAAGAAATTGTAGCCACTTCACCGGAATGTCCATGTACCGGCAATAAAATTTTATGGAAGGTTAGTTTTAATTACGTCAATTTTTCTCTTTTAGCAAAACCAAAAATTTCATTCGATATCTTTACTCCATACATTTTATTGGGACCTCGCCTAGATATTGAAGCAGGTAAGTCTGCTGAAAATGATAATCCTGAGTTCTATAAAGAATACTTAAAAGAAAGATTGGGACTTAAACTGGGTTTTGGGACGGAAATAAAATTATTTGGAGTGAATTTATTATCAGAATTTATTTGGGATATTGATTTCAAGAAGATTTATAGCAATGAATATGTAGCTGTCAAGACAAATTCATATGATATAAGAATTGGGATTAAATTCTGATTGAACGATATATGCTCTTAAACCGAACTATTCCGGCAAATGTGTAAACAATTCGATAATAATTTTCCAATTGCCTGAATCATTTCTCCACATTCGAATATAGTTATATTTTCCAGATTTTTCGGAATCGATTATTTCTAACGTGCCGTATACATAACCAAAATCACCAGCATTAGAAATTTTCCCATCTATAATTTGGAATGTGCACTTACCTTTATAGTTGGAAACATGTTTAATAATATCACCTGTACCAATTATTGGGAGTTCACCCTCTCTAAGTAATCTCGTCTCCTCGTTAATTACATTAACATAAGCATTTGCAAAATCACCATTTATTAAAGTAGAATTAAATTGTTCATCAACAGAAAAGATCATCTGCTTTTCAAGAATCGAGCTGGAATAAAATTCTGTCGGGGAATTATCCTTTTTATTAGAATCATATATCAGTTTCTTAATTTCATTTACTGGTTGATTGTTGGAGATTCCACCATCAATTAAAAATTTCCAGTTTCCGTTACTTTGCAATTTCCAGACAGTACAAAAATTACCGAACCAAATTGAATTGCTATCCATGTCTCTCTTAAATTCTGCCGGACCCGTTGTGCAACCTATATCACCCGATTTTGAAATAAATGCATACGAAGGATACCAGATAAGAAAACCGGGTCGTGATTTTTGATTTAACAAAAACTCTTTTCCGTTTACCGGTGTCGGTCTGAACAAAATTCCATCATCGTCAATAAATTCAAGGAATGCATCTCTCGAACCTACTTGCAAAGCTCTTGCAGCAAATTGATATTCAGCTGCAACCATTGAATTAAAATTCTTTTTATTTATTTCCTGTGGAAAGAGTGCAGTGGTACATATTAAAAAAATATTGAGGCAAAACAACTTCATTTACAAACTCTTTATTTATTGTTCTCAACTTTTTCAAATTTGATTGAAACTGAGTTAATACAATATCTTTGACCGGTTGGTTTGGGTCCGTCATCAAAAACATGACCTAGATGACCACCACAGTTACTACACAAAACTTCAATTCTGTGTATTCCGAAACTGAAATCGTCTTTGAGAAGAACATTTTTATTATTTACTACATCATAAAAACTGGGCCACCCGCATCCGGCATCAAATTTAGTTCCTGAATTAAATAAAACCTGTCCGCAAGCAGCACATTTATAAGTTCCTTTTTCAAAAAAGTCCCAGTACTTTCCTGTGAAAGGGCGTTCTGTTCCTTTCTCACGTAATATATGATACTCTTCGGGTGACAATAAATATTTCCATTCATTTTCGTTTTTTATATCACTCATTCTTGAACTTTCTCCTTTCATATCACCTTTTTTAGATTTTTCAATTGATTGACCAAATTGAATTTCACTTGACACTATAAACATGATTAAGAGAAATAAAAATTTATAGTTGAATTTCATTTTTTACCTTAGAATAGATGTGACACAAACTAGAAATTAACGCATGTTTCTTCTATACTGATCAGCATCCTGTGCAGAATTAAAATAACCAATTCTAACCCGGTACCAGTTACCCCCTTTTTGGGGTAGATAAGCTTCAACAATAAAAGCATTATGCCCGGCACTTGTTAAACGTTTTAATTCAACTTCTGCTTGGGATTTATCCTTCCAGGAAGAGACCTGAAAACTATACTTATTTCCGTCAGTGAAAATTGTTCCTCTAACATTCCTATCGGAATTAATATCATATTCACCGGTTGCTTTTACTTTGGCCGGATTGTTAATGTTAGTTTGATTCTGAAAAGGTTTTATTGCCGGTTGCGGATTAGATTCCTCTGATAATTTTTTATCAATAAATTTTTCTGTCAGGTCATCTCGTGTCGGTTTGGGTAAAGCAATTGTATCTTTTTTATCTTTAACAGACTGAACATTTTTTCCAATAGGCTGTTTATCTTTTGTAACTGAATTGGGTTTAATCTCTTTTTGTAACTCATTATACTTAGCAAGGTAAGCAACAGACCTATTATAGATTGAACTAACAACTTTGCTTGTGTCTATAAGCATTCCAAACAAAGCTGTATTAATAGAACGCCCCGGTGTTGACGATTCTCCTATTATTTTCCATAGTTTATCGTAATATAGTGTTCCTATTATTGTATATTTTTTTGATTCGGTATCGAATACTATGTTTGTTTTTACTGCGTATGCTTCTTTTTTAGCTGGGTTATTAACAACAGGTGTTTTATAGATTGATAAACCAATTGCGGAGATCTGCTTTTCTATCTGCTTAATATTGGAAGTATCAACAAAAACAGACTGGTCATCAAGCTCAATTACTTTTTCCCAATTTTTATTCGGAGCCTGGGCAAAAAGTGTTGATGTTATAATTAACAATATAATTAGATTTGTTTTCATTCAATTCTATTTTTACTTGCGACAATTTAATAAATACATTTCATTTCTTAAATGTAATTCCCAATAATAATTCATCAAAAAAAAAACTAAAAGAACATTTTTATTGCAAAAAATGTTTTTTACAAAACAAGAATTCTTGACAATCGTACAAGGATATATTATTTTGACCGCAACTTTTTTGAAAGGTCATGCTTACAGAATTCGGAAAAATTCTCATCTTTATTATTCTTGCAATAGTTTTTGTAATTATTACTCTTTTTATCAATAAGCTGGTTAGACCAAATAGACCGACATTCGAGAAACAAAAAGTATATGAATGCGGCGAGAATCCTGAAGGTTCTCCATGGGTAAAATTCAACATTCGTTTTTATGTTGTTGCCCTTATCTTTCTAATTTTTGATGTGGAAGTTGTTCTTCTTTTCCCTTGGGCATTAACCTATAAGGAATTCGGCCTTTATGGATTTCTTGTTGGAATCATTTTCCTGTTAATTCTTGGTCTTGGAATGGCTTATGAATGGCGTAAAGGAGACCTTGAATGGGCTCGTCCTGAACCTAAACCACCCAATTTAGATGAAATATTAAAACCAGAACCAAAAAATCAAAATTAGAAAAGCAAAATTATGGGTTTACTTGATAAAGAATTTTCAGACGGTAACATTGTAATTGCTAAGGTAGATGATTTATTTAATTGGGCACGCTTATCCTCCGTTTGGCAGCTTGGATTTGGATTGGCTTGCTGTGCAATCGAAATGATGGCAACTTCAATGTCGCACTACGATTTCGACCGTTTTGGGGTTATACCTCGAAATACGCCACGTCAAGCTGATGCAATTATTATTTCCGGAACCGTAACACTTAAAATGGCTCTCCGTATTAAAAGACTTTATGAACAAATGCCGGAACCAAAGTATATTATTTCTATGGGAAGCTGCGCTAATTGCGGCGGACCATACTGGGAGCATGGTTATCATGTCCTAAAAGGGATTGATCGCGTGATCCCGGTAGATGTTTACGTACCCGGTTGTCCCCCACGGCCGGAAGCTTTATTAGAAGGATTGTTAAAATTACAGGAAAAAATTAGAAACGAATCATTAAGAAAAAAATCTGCATGAAATCTGCTGAAGAAATTTTTGAAATACTAAAAACTGAGTTCGGTGATTCAATTTTGGTATTGGATAAAGATACCCCTACCGAACCGATTATTTCAGTTGACCCGCTTCAAATCCACAGAGTATCAAAATTTTTAAGAGAACATCCCGATTTACAATTTGATAATTTGATGTGCCTCTCCGGTGTTGATGATGCAAATGGAAATAAAGTAACCAATGCTGATGGTGATGAATTAATTGAAGGCGGGACTTTAAGTGTTTACTATAATTTGCATTCAGTTTCACTAAAACACAAAATTTCGCTAAAAGTCTCCACTTCAAGAACAGATCCAAAGGTTGAATCAGTTGAAAATATTTGGAAAAGCGCTAACTGGCATGAAAGAGAAGCTTTCGATCTGCTGGGAATCTTCTTTTTGAATCATCCTGATTTAAGAAGAATTCTTATGCCATATGATTGGGATGAATTTACAACAGAAGTAAGCAGACATCCATTAAGAAAAGATTATAAAAATCCGGAATTTTATCAGGGAATGAAGGTCCCATACTAGTATGGCTCTTAAGACTGAACATATGGTATTGAACATGGGTCCACAGCACCCCTCTACACATGGAGTGCTTAGACTTGAGCTTGAAATTGAAGGTGAATTAGTAAATAAAGTAACCCCGCACCTTGGTTATCTTCACAGATGTTTCGAAAAACATGCCGAAGCAATGCAGTATAACCAGGTTGTACCATATACAGACCGACTCGATTACCTGGCTGCAATCGGAAATAACTTTGGATATGCATTAGCTGTTGAAAAATTGCTTGGAATAGAAGTACCAGAAAGAGTTGAATACATCCGTGTAATTATGGCCGAATTACAAAGGATTGCTTCTCATCTTGTGGCTATCGGCTCCAATGGTGCAGATATAGGTGCTCTTACTCCTTTCCTCTATCTGTTCCGCGATCGTGAACATATTCTAAGCATTATCGAAGAGACTTGTGGTGCCCGAATGCTCTATAATTACATCTGGATCGGTGGACTATCGCACGATATTCATCCCGACTTTGTAAGGAAAACAAAAGAATTTTGTAATTACTTCAAGCCGACTATTGTAGAACTGGATAACCTCTTAAGCTATAATAAAATTTTTATTGAGAGAACTGCCAATATAGGTGTTCTGCCCGTTGATACTGCAATCAATTTCGGTTCATCGGGACCCACATTAAGAGGAAGCGGAATTAAATTCGATTTAAGAAGTGATGATCCATATTCAATTTACGACCGGTTCGATTTTGAAATCCCGGTAGGTAAAGGATTGATGGGAACGGTTGGAGATTGTTGGGACCGATATTATGTCCGCATCCGTGAAATGGAACAGAGCTTAAGAATTATTGAACAGGCAATTGATCATATTCCCGATGGCGATGTTCAATCGGCTATACCAAAGAGAATTAAACCTCCAAAAGGAACTGTTTATAGAAGAGTTGAAAACCCTCGCGGAGAATTAGGTTACTTTATTATAAGTGACGGAACAGTAAATCCATTTAGAGTAAAAGTTAGAGCTCCATCTTTTGTTAACTTAGAAGTACTTGGCGAGTTATGCAAAGGTTATCTTGTTGCAGATGTAATTGCAATACTCGGAAGTATTGATATTGTATTAGGAGAAGTAGATAGATAATGTACCAATACTTTTACGATTTAACCGGTAATACAATTTTAGCTACTTTAGTAGTAGCAGTTTTCCCTCTTGTAAACGTATTGATTGTTGCTCTTATAGGTGTTTATCTGGAAAGAAAAGTATCTGCATGGATACAGGATCGTGTCGGTCCAAATAGAACCGGTCCTTTCGGTTTATTCCAGACTGTAGCGGACTTTGTAAAGATGCTTCAGAAAGAAGATGCAACAGCTAAAGACATTGATAGTAAACTTTATAACATAGCCCCGGTACTTGTATTTACAGGAAGTTTTGCTGCCTATGCCGCTATCCCCTTCTCAAGCAAATTAATCGGTAGTGAAGCTGAAGTTGGATTATTTTATGTAATAGCAATTTCATCTTTGGTTGTTGGTGGAATTTTAATGGCCGGTTGGTCTTCCAATAATAAATACTCATTACTCGGTGCAATGCGATCTGTCGCCCAAATTATTAGTTATGAAATTCCTACAGCAATAATTGTACTTTCGATAGTAATGCTAACTGGCACATTAAGTCTTGATAAAATTAGCAATATGCAAACAGCATATTTCTGGAATTGGAATATTCTTGGTGGTGCTGAATTTGGTATAACAAAGTTTCTTTTAATCCCTTTTATGGTGGTAGGATTCATTATAATTTTTATAAGCACACTTGCAGAAGTTAACAGAACACCTTTCGACATCCCTGAAGCAGAATCTGAATTAGTTGCCGGATATTTTACAGAATATTGCGGAATGAAATGGGCAATGTTTATGCTTTCTGAATATGGAAATATGTTTGCTGTTTCTGCAATAGTATCAATTCTATTTTTTGGAGGATATCATTCGCCAATAGGTTACTTAGGTAATTCTTTAGGTGTTGAATGGTTGATACCATTTGAACAAGCATTCTGGTTCCTTGCAAAAGGGTGGTTGTTTATTCTAGTTCAAATGTGGCTAAGATGGACATTACCGAGATTAAGAGTTGATCAGTTGATGAGTTTATGCTGGAAATATTTAATTCCATATGCATTTGTAAATCTAATTATTATTGGAGTCATTTCACTTTTGTGATATTATGAAACAATACTTTAAAAATACATGGCTCGGAATTTATACTGTTCTTGTCGGTATGAAAATTACATTTAAACATCTTTTTACACCGGCTGTTACTATTCAATATCCTGAAGTAAAATTAAAATTACCCGAGCGGGAAAGAAACAGACTATATGTTAATATGGATGATTGCATCGGATGCGATCAATGCTCACGCGCTTGTCCTGTTAGCTGTATTGAAATTGAAACTGTAAAAAGTATTCCGGGAGAAGAACTTGGTGTAACATCCAACGGTAAGAAGAAAGCACTATGGGTAACTAAATTCAATATCGATTTTGCTAAATGCTGTTATTGCCAGTTGTGCGTTTTCCCCTGCCCAACCGAATGTATTTATATGACAGATATTTTTGAATTTTCAGAATATGACAGAAACAATTTAATTTACAAATTTGCTACTCTTTCAGAAGAAGAAGCTAAAGAGAAGAAAATTAATTTCGAAAAATTCACTGCTGAAAAAGAGGCACAGAAAGCTGCTGCAACAGCAAAACCCAAAGAAGAACAAAAACCGGCAAGTTAATAGATAGATTATGACACTATATGATATAATATTTTACTTATTTGCAGTAATCACTATTGCATCTGCATTTGTTGTTGTTACTACCAGGAATGTTATTTATTCCGGTTTCACACTTTTATTTACATTCTTTGGAGTCGCCGGAATTTATGTTCTCCTTGGTGCAGACTTTTTAGCAATAGTTCAAATTATGGTTTACGTTGGCGGTATTCTCATCCTAATATTATTTGGAGTTATGCTTACAAATAAAATTACCGATGTTGATATAAGAACCGGAACAATCCATTTATTACCGGCTGCAATTGGTGTCGGAATTCTTTTCGGCGCATTAACTTCTGTGATGGTATGGACCGATTGGAAAACTGAACCTGTAGAAATACCTATTACTACAACTTATGCAATCGGTAAAGAATTGCTTACAAATTATGTACTGATTTTTGAATTACTTGGAATTTTACTTCTTGTTGTATTGATTGGCGCAGCTTCTATAGCAAGAAGAGATAAAGAATAAATCAATATTTTTTCGTTTTCATTTTATTAATGATACTTACTAAACATTAGAAATGAAGGAGAAGTAGCTTGGCTCAAGTTGGTCTGACACATTTTTTGGTAATAAGTTCAATCCTTTTTTCACTGGGTATTTACGGAATTATTACACGTAAGAACGCTGTAATGGTCTTAATGGGAATTGAACTTATATTGAATTCTGCTAATATCAATTTTGTAGCATTTTCTAAATTCGGAAACCTTGGTATTAACGGACAAATAGTTGCACTGTTTGTTATAGTACTTGCTGCAGCTGAAGCAGCTATTGCTCTGGCTATTGTACTTAATATTTACAAAACATATGCAAATGTAAACGTAGACGAAATAGATCACTTAAAAGACTAGGATATGACTGAATCAGTATTATCAACATTATCATTAATAATTCTTTTTCTACCGCTGTTTGGATTTACTGTAGTTATTCTACTTGGTAAAAGATTTCCAAAACTTTATTTGTTTGAAGTAGCAATTTTAACAATTGCATTCATTCTTTCAGTAGTAGTCATGTATTCCAAGTTAGCCTACTATTTAAATATCGATATAATTTCCTCATTCAACTGGATAACCATCGGTGCTGCACCTCTTGCCGGAGTTATTAATATAGAACTTGGAATTAAGATTGATAATGTTACTGTTATTATGCTGTTTGTTGTAAACCTTATAAGCATGCTGGTTCATATTTTCTCTATCGAATACATGCACGGAGATCAGAGATATACAAGATACTTTGCAAACCTTGGATTATTCACTTTCTCAATGCTCGGAATAGTTTTAACGCACAATTTGTTAATGATGTATATTTTCTGGGAACTCGTTGGACTATCATCATACCTTTTAATCGGTCACTGGTACGAAAAAAAATCTGCAGCAGATGCAGCTAAAAAAGCTTTTATTGTTAACCGTATTGGCGATATCGGAATGTTTATCGGCATCCTCATTTTATTCACACATTACAAAACATTTACATTCGATACAATCTTTGCACAGATTTCACAAGGAAATATTCCATTCAATAGCGAAGCCTGGCTAACAGCTGCCGGTATATTAGTATTCATGGGTGCTGTTGGTAAATCGGCTCAATTCCCTCTTCATGTTTGGTTACCCGATGCAATGGAAGGTCCAACCCCTGTTAGCGCATTAATTCACGCTGCTACAATGGTTGCCGCCGGTGTTTACCTTGTTACAAGAATATTTGTTATGCTTACTGCAGATGCAATGCTTGTTATTGCAGTAGTTGGTGCATTTACCTCACTTGTTGCTGCTACAATTGCTCTCACACAAAATGATATTAAAAAAGTACTTGCTTACTCAACTGTTTCTCAGTTAGGATATATGATAATGTCTCTTGGTGTTGGTGCATATGTATTCGCATTCTTCCATCTTGTAACTCACGCTTTCTTTAAAGCATGTTTGTTTCTTGGGTCCGGATCTGTTATACATGCCATGCATCATGAGCAGGATATACGTAACATGGGAGGATTAAGAAAAAAGCTCCCGTTAACCTATGCAACCTTCTTAATTTCTACTATTGCAATATCAGGAATTCCGCTTACTTCGGGATTTTTAAGTAAGGACGGAATACTTGCCGGAACGCTTGCATTCGGCAAATTGACCGGGCACTGGCTAATACCAATAATGGGATTTACTGTTGCTGCAATGACAGCTTTTTACATGTTCCGTTTGGTAATAATGACGTTTCATGGTGAGCCGAGAGATCATCACAAATATGATCATGCACATGAATCCCCATGGGTCATGGTTGGTCCGCTTGTAGTTCTCGCTGCACTATCAATTTTTATTTGGTACACACCCAATCCTCTTTCTCCGGATGCCGGATGGTTTATGAAAAATTGGGTAAAAACTCCTAATACAGTTGTTCCTGAATCATCTCGATTTGAATTTATGCAATCAGCATCGCAAGAAACAGAAGTACACGGAGAGGTAGTTCATTCTCCACTTTATACTGAAACAATGCATTGGGCTCATTATCCTGCTATGGGTATGTCCATACTCTTAGCCGGATTGGGAATTTTATTTGCGTTTCTCTTTTACCAATGGAAAAAAATTAATGCTGATAATCTTGCAACTAAAATAAAACTACTTTACAATTTTTCTTTGAACAAATGGTACCTTGATGAAGCTTACGATGCAACTGCTGTATCGGGGACGTTAAATTTTTCAAAAATTCTTTCATGGTTTGATAATAAAATTGTTGATGGAGCTGTCAATGGTTCAGCATGGCTTGGGAGATTTATTTCCAGGTTAAGTAATCTGTTCGATACATTTGTTGTTGATGGACTCGTTAACTTTACTGCTTTCTTTGGCGGATTTATTGGATTTGCTTTCAGAAAATTACAAACAGGTAAAGTTCAGACTTACATAGTATTTGTTGTTTTTGCTGTAATCATACTTTTATTGTTCTTTAAGCCATTTTGATTTTTGAAATAAATAAACAGAACTACTTAGTTCATTAACAAGATAAAGGTAAAATGGAGTTATCCATTTTCAAATAAAATTAAAAATATAGGTTAGTCATTATGATGGGATTTCCGATATTAACATTAATTACATTTTTACCGGTTCTGGGGATGATTATAATCTTGTTCCTTAAAAAAGAACAAGGTAATACGATTAAATACACCACATTAGCAATTACAGCAATTCAAGTGGTATTAGCTATAATCCTGTTAACAAATTATAACTATTCTGCAGCCGGAGTTTATGAAGAAAGATCATTTCAATTTATTGAGAAGTTTAGATGGATTGAAATTGGTGGAATCTCCTGGCTGGGAACGGTAAAAATTGATTACTTCCTCGGTGTTGATGGTTTAAGCATGCCGATGGTTCTTTTAACTGCATTAATCTCCTTTATAGCAACAATTTCTTCATGGAATATCAATCATTCCCTAAAGGGATATTTTGCATTATTCCTACTACTCGATACCGGAATGATGGGTGTATTTGTTGCTCTCGACTTTTTCTTGTTCTATATCTTCTGGGAATTAATGTTGCTCCCGATGTACTTCCTTATAGGAATCTGGGGCGGTCCAAGGAAAGAATATGCGGCTATCAAGTTCTTTATTTACACATTATTCGGAAGTATTTTCATCCTTTTAGTAATGATCGGACTTTATTTTAGCGCAACAGAAACATTAGCTGATGGAACTAAGGTATTTACTTTTAACCTGTTACAATTGATGAATTCAGGTAATTATACGGCTGACGGAATCCTTTCTCCGCTTAATCCTAACAACCTTAGGTTTATTGCTTACCTTGCACTTTTCGTTGGTTTTGCTATAAAGATTCCAATGTTTCCATTCCATACATGGTTACCGGATGCACACGTAGAAGCTCCAACCCCAATCTCAGTTATTCTTGCCGGTGTGCTCCTTAAAATGGGTACTTACGGAATCCTGAGAATCAGTTACCCAATATTCCCAGATATTACCCGGGATTTAATGTGGTGGATTGCAATGTTCGGAATGGTGAATATTATTTACGGTGCCTTTGTTGCTCTGGCTCAAAAAGATTTCAAAAAACTTATTGCCTACTCTTCCGTTTCTCACATGGGTTATGTTTTATTAGGAATGGCTTCTTTAACTACAACCGGGGTAAACGGTGCTATCTTCCAGATGTTCAACCACGGTACTATTACTGCAATGCTCTTCCTTATTGTTGGTGTTGTATACGACCGTGCACATACGAGAGGATTGGATGACTTTGGAGGTCTTGCTTTACAGATGCCGGCTTATACAGGATTTGTTACGGTTGCATTTTTTGCTGCAATCGGGTTACCGAGTATGAGCGGATTTATTTCTGAAGCGCTAGTATTCGTTGGCGCCTTTGGTGTAGAAAGCATTAGAATAATTACAATGATTTCTACATTGGGAATTTTATTAGGCGCCGGTTATATGCTATGGACATTACAGAGAATTTTCTTTGGTCCATTAAATCAAAAGTGGGCTACACTAAAAGATATCGAGTTCCGGGAATATGCTATGTTCATTCCTCTTACTATTATAATAATTTTCCTTGGTGTGTATCCTTCTGCTATGCTCGATATTATGAATACATCAGTAAATACACTTGTTAACTTTTTACATAATAATTTCACGGTTTCTTCAATAAGCGGATTATAAATTTTATAATGGAACTGAATAATCTATATCAATCAATTAACCTTATTTTACCTGAAATAGTTTTATCTGCTTCATTGGTCATTCTTGTTTTAGCAGATCTTATATTTCATAAAGATAAAAGACTTATTCCTTATATAGCGGGTATCGGAATAGCTATTACAGGTGCCTTTGTTATTAATCAGTTTGGTATAAGCGGATTTGGATTTCAATCCACATCTCAGTCAATAAGAAATTATGGGTTGATAGCAGTAGATTCTTTTGGTGTCTTCTTTAAATTAATTGTTATAGCATCATCATTTTTAATTATATTTTTTTCATTATCCTCTTCTGAAATAAGTAAAATAAAAGACAGAGTTGGCGAGTATTATGCGTTAATATTCGGAATGATTCTCGGTATGTTCTTTATGATTTCTTCTACTGATCTTATTCTTATTTATATCTCTCTAGAACTTCTTTCATTATCATCTTACGTTTTAGCCGGATTTACAAAATTACAGGATAGAAACAGCGAAGCTGCATTAAAATATTTATTGTATGGAGCTGTCAGCTCCGGTTTAATGCTTTTTGGAATTTCACTAGTTTACGGTTTAACCGGAAGTACAAATCTTTATGTGATTAATTCGCTTATACAGGGTCCTCATGTTAATTTATTTACGTTATCATTGGCGGTCATACTAATTTTTGCTGGAATCGGTTATAAAATTTCTTCTGCACCATTCCACTTCTGGACGCCTGATGTTTACGAAGGCGCACCAATTACAATTACAGCGTTTTTATCAGTTGCAAGTAAAGCTGCGGGATTTGCTCTCCTAATACGGTTTATCAAAACGACATTTGTTTCTTACATTAACGACAATGGCGAGTGGACATTAATCAATGTATTCGACTGGCAGTCTGTATTAATTGCTATTTCAATTCTAACAATGACCTTAGGAAACTTTTCGGCCTTATGGCAGAATAATCTGAAACGAATGCTTGCTTATTCAAGTATTGCTCATGCCGGTTACCTCTTGTTAGGTCTTGTGGTTTTAACGAATCAGGGTTTGTTAGCAATTCTAATTTATTTTATTGTTTACCTGTTAATGAACCTGGGTGCATTCCTTGTTGTAATGTTAATCGCTAATAAGATCAATTCCGAAGATATTGATGATTATAACGGAATTGGTTACACATCTCCTTTACTGGGTGTATCGCTTGCAATATTTCTTATATCGTTAACCGGTCTACCCCCTACCGCCGGATTTATTGGAAAACTTTATTTATTCGTTGCTCTTGTAGATGCTAAGATGATAACAGTTGCAGTTATTGCTTTGTTAAACTCAGTGGTTTCATTATACTATTATGTTCGTGTATTAAAACACATGTACTTATCAAAAGCAACCGATTCAACTCCGTCTATTATTCCTTCGTTTGGAAGCAGAATACTGGTGCTTGTTCTTGTTATACCGGTACTTGTATTTGGTATATATTTCGGTCCGCTTGTAAATCTTGCAAAGAGTTGTCTGGTAATAATCGGTTTTTAGAATTTAATATTACTTGAATTTTTACCAGGGCTTTTATAGTTTTTCCCGGCAATTTATTTGAGTCCTTTACTTCTTTTTTTTATCTAATCTATCAATAAAATATTTATTAAAGGAATGTTCTATGAACTATCTAAATGAGTTAACTGCTAATAAAGAGATTTTTTTCAAATTCATGAAAGAGAAATATCCAATCTTTTTCAATTCCAACATTTTTTTCAGAGATATTATTTATTCTATTAAAAGCTATTTCGAAAGAAAAGACAAATTTCTCTCTTATGCTCAATGTGAGAAATTGGCCATAGATTATATCAATTACCTTGAAAACACAAATGATCTAAAAAAAGTTAGTCATAATGCCTGGAAAGTGAATTTTTTTGCTAATCCCGTTGTTAGCAAAGTAGAAACAGTTTGAAAGGAATAAAAATGGTAAATGAAACCACTATCAGAAATGATATTGAGATAACAGAAAAAGCTATAAACCAGGTAAAAAAGATTAAGGAAGAAAATTCGATACCGGAAGATTATGCTTTAAGAGTTGGTGTAAAAGGAGGCGGTTGTTCCGGTTTAACTTATCAGCTTGGTTTTGATGGAGAACTTAAGGATGGCGATACTATTATAGAAAAAGATGGTCTTAAATTATTTATTGATGGAAAAAGTTTATTCTACTTATCAGGAACCGTTCTCGATTTTAGCGATGGATTAAACGGGCGGGGATTTGTATTCAATAATCCAAATGCAACCAAAACATGCGGTTGCGGAGAATCATTCGGAGTTTAATATGAAAAGAAGAAATTTTTTAACTTCACTTGGTTTATTGACTGTTGCCGGTTCGGTTAACAAGATTGAAGGGATTACAAATAAATTAAATAAAAAAATAGATTGGAGTAACAAAATGAGTAAATTCGAATTAGCACCATTACCTTATGCTTTTAATGCATTAGAGCCCCATATAGATGCTAAAACAATGGAAATACATCATGGTAAACACCATGCGGCTTACGTTAACAACTTGAATAAAGCTCTTGAAGGAAATACAGAATTAGCCGGTAAATCCCTGGAAGAAATGTTCAAGATGATGTCTAAATTACCTGTTGCTGTTAGAAACAATGGCGGCGGACATTATAACCATACTATGTTCTGGGAAATTATGGGACCAAATAAAGGTGGTCAACCAACAGGTGCTTTAGCAGATGCAATTAATGGCACATTCGGTTCCTTTGATAAATTCAAAGAACTTATGAACAATGCCGGTGCAACACGTTTCGGTTCCGGTTGGGCATGGCTGGTTTTATCTGATGGTAAATTAGTTGTTTCTTCTACTCCTAATCAGGATAATCCATTAATGGATGTTGCAGATGTAAAAGGTTTTCCTGTAATGGGTGTTGATGTTTGGGAACATGCTTATTATTTACTTTACCAGAATAGAAGACCGGATTACTTAAACGCCTGGTGGAATGTTGTTAACTGGGATGAAGTTGCAAAACGGTTTGCTTCTGCTAAATGATTGTATGAAGAATTTAATTTCCCTGTTAGAAAATCCCGTTGAAAAACGGGATTTTTTATTTCTACTCCATATTTAACTTCTTTATTAGGTAATAAATATTTCATCAACTCTAAATCTTCTTTCAATCTATCTTCTTCTCCCCAATCGCTCCAGTTAACACCTTTAACATTAAGGACCACTAATTGATTTGTAATCTTTTCCAAAACACTCTTTGAGAAATTAAAACTTGGTAGATATTTGAAAAATCTTTTAATCATTACCTCTTCATATTCACTTCCGATGTGAGCTCCAATCGAATCAAAAGATTTTATTAATGTTGGAATACATTCTTTCATACTATCAATTATTGTTTTACTTTTCCCGATAAGAACAAATGTATTAATCAAACATTTTTTATCTATAAGAATTTTTGTAGTTATTACACCGGGTTTCTCCCAGAATTTTTTAACATCAGAAAAATCATTGGAATAACTCTCCCCTTTTTCAATCCATCCATAACCGGTTTCAAACCTTGTAGCACCAACGCCAAGTAAAACAATTTTTTCGGGATTGCTCTCAACAAAATCTACTGCCTGGTCAACGTATCCCATAAACTTCTCTTCTTCTAAAATAAAATGGTCAGATGGAAACATAACAATTGTTGAACGTGGATTGTTATGATGAATTTTCGATAACGGTAATAATAGTCCGGCAGAAGTTTCTCTCATGCATGGTTGTTTAACTACTTCAATTTTAGGATCTTCTCCAAATTCTTCATTAATAAACTCTGAATGTGAAGTATTGGCAATCATCATTGTCCTATCGTGAGGAATTAATAACGCTAAACGATCCACTGTATGTTGAACCATTGAGCGCGTACCTATAAAAGTACAATATTGTTTTGGTCTGGGATAACCGTAAATCTGAGTAGCATAATTTCTTAATCGTGTCCCTTCACCTCCTGCAAGAACTATTCCCCATAAATTTTCTTTATTAGATTTCATTTAAACTCCGAATTTATTTTGGTATGGTTCAGATTATGTGAGATCGGTAAGAACAACATTGAAGTGTAATTGCAAAGAGATGAATAAATAACTCTGAGGTTACAATTTGGCGGCTGTTTTATTTTTGTTGAAGGTGAATTCATATTTCACACTTTTAGCGCTATCTTATTATCGGGGAAATTAGATAAAAGTTTAGTGGTTGGTCGATTCTATTAGATTTATTTATAAGACCTAAAATAAAAGACCCCTCTGAAAGGGGTCTTTTTGTCAAATATTCGAATTTTTATTTTAATTTTCGTGAACGAACTTCAGTCGGTTAATAGCTCTCCTTAATGATGCTTCAGCTCTAATTTCATCAATTTTCTCTTTATTTCTATTAGCAATTCTATCCTTTGCCCTTTGTAAAGATCTTTCAGCCCTTTCAATATCTATATCATCTTTAGCTTCAAAGCTGTCAGCTAATACTAATATCTTATTAGTAAGAACTTCCACCGAACCGCCGCTGGTAGCATATTCTGTTTCAACATCATCGAGCCCAACAATTTTTATCTTTCCAATTTCAAAAGTACTTAATAACGGAGCGTGATTAAATAAAACCTGGAAATTACCAAGTGTACCCGGTAATGAAATTGATTTTACTTTTCCGCTATAAGCTGATTTCGACGGAGTAATTATTTCAACATTTAGTTCTTTCATGCTAAGGTCTTTGCTTTTTCAACAGCTTCTTCTATAGTACCTACATACATAAACGCTTGTTCAGGTAAACTATCATGTTTACCATCTAAGATTTCTTTAAAGCTTCTAATAGTATCTTCCAGCTTAACATATTTACCGGGGAATCCTGTAAACTGTTCTGCTACATGGAAGGGCTGACTTAAGAATCTTTGAATTCTTCTGGCACGCCTAACAATTATTTTATCGTCATCAGAAAGTTCATCCATACCAAGGATATTTATGATATCCTGTAAATCTTTATAAGCTTGCAAAATTTCTTTAACCTGTTTAGCAACTGAATAGTGTTCATTACCAACAATATCTGGTTGGAGAATTCTCGAAGTTGAATCGAGTGGATCTACAGCAGGATAAATACCAAGTTCAGAAATTTGACGGCTTAATACTGTAGTAGCGTCGAGATGCGAGAATGCGGTTGCCGGTGCAGGATCAGTTAAGTCGTCTGCCGGAACATAAATTGCTTGGACTGATGTTATCGATCCTTTGGCAGTCGATGTAATACGTTCTTGCAACTCTCCCATTTCAGTTGCAAGATTAGGCTGATAACCCACAGCAGAAGGCATACGTCCAAGAAGTGCTGATACTTCCGATCCGGCTTGTGTAAAACGGAAAATGTTATCGATGAATAACAACACATCTCTACCCTCTTCATCGCGGAAATATTCTGCAATTGTTAAACCTGTTAATCCGACTCTTAAGCGGGCGCCCGGTGGCTCATTCATCTGCCCGAATACTAATGCTGTTTTTGGTAATACACCGCTCTCTTTCATTTCCAGCCAGAGATCATTGCCTTCTCTTGTTCTTTCACCAACACCGGCAAACACAGAATAACCTCCGTGCTGCTTTGCGATGTTGTGAATTAGTTCCTGGATAATAACTGTTTTACCTACGCCGGCGCCGCCAAATAATCCTGTCTTTCCGCCTTTTGTATATGGTTCAAGAAGGTCGATAACTTTTATTCCGGTTTCGAACATCTCTTGTTTGGTAGTAAGGTTTTCAAATTTTGGAGAGTGACGGTGAATTGCATAACGTTTGTTCGTTTTGATATCGCTTCCCAGGCCATCAATTCCTTCGCCAATTACATTTATCAAACGGCCAAGTGTTTCAGGTCCAACTGGTACTGAAATCGGTTCACCGGTATCGAATGCCTTCATACCACGGACTAATCCATCTGTAGAATCCATTGCAACAGTTCTAACACGATTTTCACCAAGATGCTGCTGAACTTCAACAATTAATTCTTGTTCTTTGCCTTCAATATCTTTTCTTGGAATTTTAATCGAATTGTAGATACTTGGTAATTTCCCGCCTTCAAAATCTATATCGACTACGGGTCCAATAACTTGGATTATTGTTCCTTCGCTTAGTGCCATTTTTCTCCCTGATTTTACAATTTTTGGGTGTAAAATTAGAAAGAAATGAGCTTATTTCCAAAGTCCCTTCTGGAAGAATTAGATGTTAATAATATCATTTGATTTAATAGAAAAAGAGATTTTTACTGAGGAATAAATTTTTTGAATGTTACTTTGAATGTAGAACCAATCCCTTTCTCACTTTCAACTTCAATTTCAGCCTCATTTATCGAACAATAATTTTTTACAAGTGCCAATCCCAAACCATTCCCCTCATAAGAACGAGTATACCCATGTTCCTCCTGCACAAATGGTTGAAAGACTTTTTCTAAAAACTCTTTGCTCATGCCAATACCCGAATCTTTTACCTCAACTATCCTTTCATCCTTTTCATTTTCATAAAGAACAACTTCAATCTTACCCTTATCTGTATATTTAATTGCATTATCAATTAGGTTTGCGAATATCTGCATAACGCTATATTCATCCCCTATAATTTGAGGATTTGATGATAAGCAATTGTAATGCAAATCGATTTTTTTACTCTGTGCAAGATGAAGATATTCGATGTAGAGGGATTGTAAAATTTCGGAATCTAAATTAATTTTTTTCTTTACAGGCTTGTAAGCACCGGTTTGAAGCTCGGACATATTAAGTATTAAATCAACAGTTCTGATAATTCTGTGAGAAGCACGGGAAATACTCGAAAATAATTCTAGAAACTCGGGTTCAATCTTATCTTCAACTTCATCTTTAATCAACTGGAAATTACTTGTCATTATATTAATTGGAGTTCTAATTTCATGAGAGATTTGAGCGAGGAACTCGGTTTTTAATTTTTCAGAAGCAACAGCTCTTTCTTTTGCATCAATAATCTCCTGAAATAATTTTTTCTTTTCGGTTATATCTTCTTTTATAGCAACAAAATGAGTAGTAACACCTTCATCATTAATTACGGGAGAAATAATCTGGTGTTCCCAATATAAATGCCCGTTTTTATTTCTGTTTAGAATTTCTCCCACCCAATCCTTGCCAGAAAGTATTGTATCCCATAAGTTCTTATAAAATTCTGTATCATGATTTTTAGAATTCAAAATCCTGATGTTCTGTCCCTGAACCTCATCCTTAGAATAACCGGCAATTCGTTCGAAACCTGGATTAACATAAACAATATTTCCATAGGTATCTGTTACAACTATACTTAATGGTGTTTGATAAATTGCCCGTGCGAGGATTGAAAGTTCTTCTTCGGTTCTTTTTCTTTGAACATAAACCGACAATTGATTTGCAATCACCTCAAATGTTCTTAATGAGGACTCATCGTAAGCATAGGGGTCATCATAACTTTGAACAACAACAGCACCAATAATTTTATTGCCGATTTTTAACGGCGATCCGAGCCATACTTCTGGTAATGTGCCAACCAGTTCTATAGCACCAGCGTTGAGTAATTCAAGAATCTCTTGTTTAGAAAGTAATAATGTTTTCTGAGATTTTATTAAGTAACCGGTCAAAGATTTTTCAGCTGACCAAGTACTGATTTCATCTTTCTCATCCTTATCGAGGTCGCTTGCAAGTGTATCTGTTTTTTCGTCGTAGAATGCTACAAAAAAGTTCTTTGTATTCATTAATTGAGATAGTTCTTTACGGACAATATCGAACAATTCAAAAGTCTTTATAGAACTTGTAAGTGCGTTTGCAATATTATATTGTATTTTATGAATTAATTGCGATCGCCTTATATCCGTTATATCCTGCACAGCACCTTGAATAGCAGTAAGTCTGTTATTAACGGTGTCCCAAACTGGTTTAGCATAAACACGAACCCAAACAATATTTCCGTTTTTATGAATTGTTCTCATTTCGGAAATTATACTTTCATTATTCATTAATTTTTGTAATGCGGATTCATCTCTAGGCAGATCATCCGGATGAACCAATGAACGCCAGCCCCCTATTTTTCTATAATCTTCAAGATTATAACCGGTAAGTTTTTCGAATGCACCACCGACCCAAGTATGCGTTAGATTTCCATTTGAATCAATACTTGTTGAAAAAAGGTAATCGGAAGTTAGATTAGAAATAGCTCTAAAAAGTTCTTCATCCTGTTTTAATTTTATTTCTGACAATTTTTTATCGTTAATGTCGAAAGCAGATCCAATTGCAGCAGGTTTTCCTTTCCAGTTAATTCTACCGGCGGCAAAATCGATCCAGATATCCCTTCCATCTTTAGTTACAATCTTAAACTCATATCTATTTGGAATATTTGCCCCTTTCTGCCTTGATATACCACGTTCTTTAGTTAGCTCTCTAAAATCCGGATGAACAAATTCCCAAAAATCGAA
>JBBIHP010000043.1:3672-21688 GCA_037446915.1 Ignavibacteria bacterium | reverse complement strand
TATTTTAAGATAGTGGTCAATTAAGTGTGCTAATACTTCAGTATCTGTTTCGCTTACAAATTTATAACCTTCTTCTAATAATCCGTTTTTTAATGAAACGTAGTTTTCAATTATTCCATTATGAATAAGGAACAGAGTTTTTTCTTCGTTCATATGCGGGTGGGCATTTACCATGCTTGGCTCACCGTGTGTTGCCCATCTTGTATGACCAATACCTAAATTGGATTTTAAGTTTTCAGTATGAACAAGTTTCTCTAATTCAACAACTTTGCCTTTAGTTTTTAATACTTTACATTCTGTTGTATTGATAATTCCAACACCGGCGGAATCATATCCACGATATTCGAGCCGTTTTAATCCTTCAATAAGGATTGGAACGCAGTTTTTTTCTCCTATATAACCTACTATGCCGCACATAGTAACTCCTATATGTTTATATAAAAAATAAAGAAGAAGAGTTAGAATAAAAAATTAGTGATCCGGACAGGGACGTAAAAGAAGTAGATTTGGCTCGATATCGAAATCCAGTATTTTGGTTTGAATGATAAATTCCATTTGGACTATCTGAAAATTTACTGCGCAAATTTCTATAATTTTACATGGATTTGCAAGTATGATTTACCTTTCATTGTTTAATAAAGTCTGAAATCATATATTTGCGACATAAAAATTTTATTTGCACCCGTAGCTCAATGGATATTTATCCGCCTTTGGCGGAGAGCATCTGACGGAGTTTATCCCGTCTTACGGGAGATCAGGAAAAGTTCTTATAATAGTTTTATTTGCACCCGTAGCTCAATTGGATAGAGCATCTGACTACGGATCAGAAGGTTTGGGGTTCGAATCCCTACGGGTGTACAAGTTTTGAGTAAGTTCTTTTTTAGAAGGTTTGGGATTCTCCCGTAGGGACTCCAATTGAGGAATCCCTACGGGTGTACTAAATTAATGTACAATGTAAAATGTACAATTAGTCTATTTCAAAATTGTAAATTATGCATTGTACATTATGCATTTTTAAGCACCCGTAGCTCAACTGGACAGAGCATGTGACTTCGGATCACAGGGTTGAGGGTTCGAATCCTTCCGGGTGTACTAAATCAATTGAGAATTTCGAATTGAAAATTGAGAATTCCTTTTCAGAAGGAATTTTTTATTTAATAACTTATCAGTCATTATACCGGATCGTATCTTTAAATGCTCTTCGAAGAACACATTTATAAATTTATGTATGCTGCCCTTCAGGAAGCAGAAAAAGCGTTAGAATACGATGAGATTCCTGTTGGTGCCGTTGTAGTTCATAACAACAAAATTATAGGACGCGGTTATAATCAAACGGAACGATTGAAAGACCCTACTGCGCATGCAGAAATGATTGCAATTACTGCTGCATCGAATAACCTCCAATCCAAATTCCTGGATGAGTGCGATCTATACGTAACAGTTGAACCATGTGTTATGTGCACCGGTGCAATATTATTATCGAGAATAAGAAATATTTATTTCGGAACATTCGAACCGAAATTTGGTGCGTGCGGATCGTTATTCAATATTATTGAAAGCAATAAATACAATCATAAACCGAATCTCTTTTCCGGTATTTATGCCGACGAAGCAAAATCTTTATTGGAAAATTATTTTATAAAAAAGCGTGCTTCTAACAATTAATTACAAATTTCGGTTTGGCTATAAAACCATTTCTAATTAAATTTGTCTTGTAAATAATTTCTAAACATCTAACCAGATCTTTAAATAATATGCAGATATTAATTTTTGGCTCACCCGGGGTCGGTAAAGGAACACAAGCGAAAATATTAGCAGCTAAATTAAACATCCCACATATCTCAACCGGAGATATTTTAAGAGAAGCGATAAAAAACCAGACTGAACTTGGTAAAAAAGCTAAAGAAATTGTTGATAGAGGCGAGTTAGTTCCAGATGATATTATGGGTGGAATTGTAAAAGAAACATTATCCAATCCAAGATGCAGCAGCGGTTTTATACTTGATGGATATCCAAGAACTATTAATCAAGCAAAAATTCTAGAAGAGATTTTTACAACTATTAGAAATGAGAAACAGTTTTTAATAAAATTAGATGCTGATGACGAAATTATAATAGACCGCTTAACTAACCGCTTAGTCTGTAGTAAATGTGGAAATATTTTAAATAAGTCCGAAGTAAAAGAGAATTTTTCCTGTCCAGTGTGTAATTCACCCAGCAGTTATGTTAAACGAGCTGACGATGATGAAAGCGTTATAAGAAGGCGATTAAAAGTCTACCACGAAACAACAGCACCGGTATTCGATTTTTACAAGAATAAAGCTGAGATTATTGAAATAGACGGTTCACTAAATATTGAAATGGTTACGGACGAGATACTCAAGCAACTGAAATAGATATTAATCAGTATCTTTTTTCTTAAGCAAAACCTTAACCGCCTTACCGTTTTCAAGCCTTATTATTTTAGCGTTATGTTTTCTAACTAGATCGTAATTATGAGTTGCAAAAATAATTGATGTCCCTCTCAAATTAATTTTCTTAAGTATCTCCAATATTTCATCAGCTGTGTCAGGGTCCAGATTTCCGGTTGGTTCATCAGCCAAGACAAGAAACGGTTCGTTAATAATTGCTCTTGCAATTGCAACGCGTTGTTTTTCGCCCCCGGATAATTCGTGAGGCATATTATTCTGTTTGTGAGTCAATCCCACTTCGGATAGTGCATTGATTATTTTCTTCTTATTTAATTTTTTTGAAGAGCCTGTCACATTCAATACAAATGAAAGGTTATCATAAACATTTCTATCAGGCAGAAGCTGAAAATCCTGGAAAACAATTCCAATTTTTCTGCGAAGGTAAGGAAGGTCTTTAGGATTAATTGTTTCTGATGAATAGTCGCCTACCTGAACATACCCGGATTGCGGAAAAAGATCCATATAGATCATTTGCAATAAAGATGTTTTGCCAATTCCGCTTTTACCAATTAAAAAAATAAAATCACCCTGATCGATCTGCAGATTCAGATCCTGAAAGACAGGTTGGTTAGGGTAATTAAAATCAACATGGTTAAATATCAGCATTGGATCCTTTTTTTCTTTAGAATGAATTGTGCCCTTTCGCTTTCCGGAGTAGCGTCTATATCAGAAAAAATATCTTTACACCTGTAAACATAAAAATTCGATTTATCAATAACATTAAAATAGTCTTCAAAAGAATAGATTTTCTGCCTATGAATTTCTTCAACCTTTTGACCATTAGCAAGAGTAATCTCGAAGTAATTATTATGGATTCTTTTTATTTCATCATAATAACTTTTTTGAATAAACTTAATACCGTTTACACTTCCCTTCCTGTTAAGATACCTTTGATATAACTTACTATTATTCTCAAGACTTACATCGAAAGTAAAAATTCCATCCTGTTTAAGACACAGATCAACCTGATTAAGCATAGCCAGAATTTTCAGTTTGCTCATCAAATAATTAACGCTATCGAAAGTGGAGAACACAAAATCAAATTTTTGTTTAAATGGCAACTCAGCCATATTACAACAGACCTTATCAAGATTATTTCCGGATTCGTTTAGCATATGAATGGATAAATCGCTCATGCAGAAGTAACCGAACTTACGGGATAATTTACTGGCAATAATTCCATTACCGCATGCAAGTTCCAGTGTAAATAATTTTTTTTTACGTAGTTGTTTACTTATTGAATATATATAGGTTGCCCACTTTGAGTAGTCTATTGAACGCATTATATAAGAATAGATAAGGGTAAGATGAGAATAATTTTTTGAAGTCATCAGGATTTTTTTCTATTCATAAATATTTTTTCTGCCCAGATTGCAGATTGGATCATACTTTCTTCGATGGCAATACCTTTACCGGCAATATCGAATGCTGTTCCGTGATCCGGTGATGTTCTTACAAATGGAAGTCCGGCTGTAAAATTAACACCAGAATTTAAATTGAGCATCTTGAACGGGATTAGAACCTGGTCGTGATACATACCAAGAACTGCATCAAATTTACTATAAAGGTGATTACCGAAAAATGCATCGGGTACAAAGGGTCCAAATACATTTTTATCATTATGTGATTTTATAACTGGGGAAATAATTTCATTCTCTTCATTTCCAATTTTACCATCTTCACCGGCATGCGGATTCAAACCAAGAATTGCAATTTGTGGTTCAGAAATTCCAAAATCATTTATAAGAGAATTATTTAATGTAATTATTGAATCAGAAATCCTTTTTTTTGTAACCAACCTGTTAACATTTTTAATTGATGAATGAATTGTTGTAAGTCCGCATTTCATTTTTTTCGACACAAAAAGCATCATATATTTTTCTGTATTTGAAAGAGAAGCCAGCAATTCTGTATGACCCGGGAAATTAATTCCGGTTAAATGAAATGCTTGTTTCGAAATCGGTGCTGTTATTAGTACATCGGCAAAACCAGACTGCATGAGTTTTACAGAATCAATAATTGCATTATAAGAAATTCTACCAGATGTTTTGGTCGCTTTACCAATAGTTTGTTTTGCATACCCGCTATCAATAACTGTAACTTTTGATTTGTCAATTATTTCAAACGAGGATTTAGTAATTACCTGATATTGAAATTCAGGCTTTACAATTTGAGCTGTCTTAAGAAAAACATTAGCCGGGCAAAGAAAAATAATCTGTCGTTTACGGGGATTGTAAATTTTATTAAAAGTTTTTAAACATATTTCCGGACCAATTCCATTAATATCTCCGCATGTAAAAACAAGGCGTACCATTTATTTGCTCAAAGTATAATTGCCCAATCCGGTTCTATCTGTAAAAATAAATTCTTTTTGTAAATCTTTATAATACCATATTTCAATAACGGCATTGGCTGATGAATAATCCCGCTTAATTTCATCCGGCTCTCCGAATTGAATATAAATCTTTCCCCGGTCAGTTTTAGCTCCAATCTGATTAGCAAGATTACCGAAGTTAATCATCGCGTAATCGGCACGTCTGTAGAACTCATACATCAACTCATTAAACTGATAATTTCTATCCGGGTTTTTCCTATTCCAGAAATCGACCAGTGCATTATATTTCTGTTGATTACCCGTTTTATATAATTCCAGTAACTCCGATCGATTATAAATTATTTCGAGTAATTCAATTGCTAAATTCATATTGAAAAGTGTTACCGGCTTATCAATCCATTCAATATTAAGTTCAAATTTGCTTTCAATTGTACCATAATTAATAGTTAATGTTGCCGGACCTTCAGATAACTTTCTATTAAAATTTTCTACAAGAACGTATTTCGATTTTCCCTCTTGAAAATCTTCTGCTAATATAAGATGGTCATCACAATCTGTAATTTTTAGTTGAGTGGGTGATTGCACAGGAAGTTTTTGACTAAATAATGTCTGGTTTTGCTGTTCAATTTTAACTTCAACTTCAGATTCATCAACATTTTGTAAAGGGATCAATAAACTGAAATTATCCGGTGCAAACGGTACCCGATTATTTCTATTCACTAACCGGGCTATTCCTTTACCCGCACAGTTCCTTTTTAATTGTTGAACAATAACCGGCTGATAAATTTTATTCGTGATCAATTTAGGGATATTGATAACAACAGAATCAAGATTTATTACCTGGTTTGTGTTATCAATTCTCAATGATGGGTAAACAACATATTCATTTGCAGCCAAACGGAAATTAACAATTCCTTCCAGCAACTTTTCTTTTGATTGCGATTCCAAGTAAGAAACGGCAAGAACCTTTTTGGCAAATGATTTCCGCTGGTCAATTTTATTGTTGAGTTTTACATCAAAAAAAAGCTGCACACCCGCACTGAATGTATCACCGCTTTTTACAAATATCAGACGGTTATAAGGAATATTGAAAGATAAATAGCAATCCGATGAATCATTTTCTGGGAGAATATTTATTTCAAATAAATTCCCTCTTGAATTTCTTTCACGATTGGCTGACGGTTGTGCAATTATCCATGTACACAAAAAAACTAACAGTAATGTAATCCGGATATTTATTAATGAGCGGAATAGGGTCATAATCACTAACTATTCATGCTTAATAGGAATTCTTTATTGTTCTTTGTTCCTCTCATTTTATCTAAAATAAATTCCATTGCTTCTGTCGGATCAAAATCTGCAAGAAGTTTTCTAAGAATCCAGATTTTATTCAATTCATCTTCTTTAAGAAGGAGTTCTTCTTTTCTGGTTCCGGACTTATTAAGATCGATAGCCGGGAAGATTCTCTTATCGGCAAGATTTCTATCAAGAACAAGTTCCATATTACCGGTACCTTTGAACTCTTCAAAAATAACTTCGTCCATTCTGCTTCCTGTGTCGATAAGAGCAGTAGCAATAATTGTTAAGCTGCCGCCATCTTCTGTATTACGGGCTGAACCGAAAAATCTTTTTGGTTTATGGAGCGCATTTGCGTCAACACCACCAGAAAGAATTCTACCGCTGTGAGGAATAACAGTATTATGTGCACGCGCAAGTCGTGTAATTGAATCGAGCAGAATAACAACATCATCACCAGCTTCAACCATTCGTTTTGCTTTTTCGCTAACCATATTAGCAACCTGAACGTGGCGGTCTGCCGGTTCATCAAATGTTGAGCTTATTACTTCTGCCTGAACCGAACGCTGCATATCTGTAACTTCTTCGGGACGTTCATCAATCAACAACATTATAATTTTAACTTCGGGATGATTTCTTGTAATCGAATTTGCAATTTTCTGAAGGAGAATTGTTTTACCGGCTTTTGGCGGAGAAACAATCAATCCTCTTTGACCCTTACCGATTGGAGAAAGGAGATCCATAATTCTCATTGAATACTCGCCGGGAGCCGATTCCAGTTTTAAGCGCTTGGTCGGATAAATTGGTGTAAGGTTATCGAATAAAGTTCTTTCGCGGATTGCTTCGGGATCTTTTCCATTTACGGCTTCAACTCTAAGTAAAGCAAAGAACCGCTCCCCTTCTTTAGGAGGACGCACCTGCCCGCTTACAAAATCCCCCGTTCGCAAACTGAAACGTTTTATTTGAGAAGGCGAAACGTAGATATCGTCCGGCGATGGAAGGTAATTATAATCTGCAGAACGGAGGAAACCGTATCCATCCTGTAAAACTTCCAGCACACCTTTAGAGAAGGTTAAACCATCCTTTTGTGATTGGGCTTCTAGAATTTTAAAAATTAGTTCTTGTTTACGAAGGTCGCTGTATCCAGCTAACCCGAAATCCTTTGCAATCTTGTAGAGATCAACAATTTTTTTTGATTGCAGTTCTGAAATATCCATCGGCATAAATAATTCCTGAGAGTTGTTATTTGATCGTGATTTTTATTCGGTTAAACAATTTTTGGGGAAACAATTGATTTTTTGGTTTTATGATTAATTAATTAATGCAGAAGACATTGAGGCACATGCCAAAGTTAGTTTTCCATTATCTATTTGTCAAGTTTTTTTTAATCATTTTTGATTTTATTTCCCCCAGTAAATAAATTGAGCCAAGAACTACAAGACAATCGCCGGTTTCCCCCTTAATAAAGTTCTCTATTACCCGATTATAATCTTTCAACTGTAACAATTGGATACCATTCCCTTTCCCAATTTCGACCAATTCTTCAGGAGTAGCTGCCCTCTCATATCCGGGTTGAACAGCATAAAATCGATTGAAATATGGCTTGAGCTGATTAAGCATAGTTACAATATCCTTATCCCTCATCGCACCAAAAATGAGAACCCGGTTAGGGTATTTCATATACTCTCTGGAGAACTCACTAATAAAGGAAGCGATACCTTCAGGATTATGTGCTGCATCGAATATAACCCGTGGTCTATCGTTAATAATCTCGTATCTGCCCTGAATTCCTGTATTAGTTACAACATTTATCAATCCCCTGTTTATAATAGAAATATCAGAAATGTTTAATAGTTCGTATAAGACCTTAACAGCGAGTGCTGAATTATGAAATTGATGACTACCGAGTAATCCGGTTTTATATATGTGAATATTTTTTTTATCAAGAGAAATATTAACCGACTGTTCTAAATATTCGGTAAATTGGTTAAAAACGAATAACTGTGAATTCAAATTCTCCGCACGATTTTTAATTACATCCAACGCTTCCGGCGGTAATGATCCGGTGAAAACAGGTTTGTTGGGTTTAATTATCCCGGCTTTTTCAAAAGCTATTTTTTCAAGAGTCTTGCCTAAAATATTTGTGTGTTCAAGACTAATAGATGTAATAACCGAAACAAGAGGATCGATAACATTTGTAGCATCCAGCCGTCCGCCAAGCCCCGTCTCTAAAACAACATAATCAGGTTTGTAATCGTTAAAGTATTTAAATGCAAGTGCAGTTGTTATTTCGAAAAATGTCGGTTTCTCCTGTTCAATTATCTGTTCGATTGAGTCGATAAATGTGGCTATGTAATTATCATCAATTTCAATTCCATTAATCCTTATTCTTTCATTGAATCTAACGAAGTGTGGGGAGGTATATAATCCAACTTTATAACCGGCTTCCATTAAAATACTTGCAATAAAAGAAGCAGTGCTTCCCTTTCCATTGGAACCGGCAATATGAATATATTTTAATTCCTTATAAGGGTTCCCAATTAATTCTAGTAATTTCTTAATTCGATCGAGCCCGAGTTTAATATCGAACTGATGCATTGAGTAAATCTTATTAAGTGCGGTCTGAATATTCATTTTACAATTGGAAGGAACCGACTAAATCGGATAACTTTTGTATAGATTGTTTTTCGCAGTATGAATGTAATCCTTCAACAATTTCTACACCGGCATTCGGATTAATAAAATTTACAGTACCAAGTTGAACCGCAGTAGCACCAGCAATCATAAATTCAACTGTATCCATCCAATTCATAATTCCGCCAATACCTATTATCGGAATATCAACATTACGTTTTATTTCCAGCACTTTAGCAAGTGCAACCGGTTTAATAGCTGGACCGCTGAGTCCTCCGGTTACATTTTTAATCTTAGGTTTACGTGTCCATATATCGAATGAAGTTCCAACCAATGTGTTAATAGCTGATACAGCATCACCACCCTCTTCTTTTACTATCCTGGCAAATTCAGAAATCCTTGATACATTTGGTGAGAGTTTTATAATCAAAGGTTTGTTGGTTACTGCCCTAACCATCTCAGTAATTCTGCCGACAGAATTCAAATCATTACCAAAAATTAATCCACCTTCTTTAACATTTGGGCAGGAAACATTTATCTCGAAGGCATTAATTGTATCAACCGGAGTTAGAATTTTTGTACATTCTACATATTCTTCAATTGAGCTTGCAGCAATATTACAAATAATGGTTGTATTCAATTCTTTAAGAAATGGGATTTTCTCTTTTATAAAAACTTCCACACCTACATTTGCAAGTCCTATTGCATTAAGCATTCCAGATGGAGTTTCAACAATTCTCTGTGGAGGATTTCCTTTACGAGGTTTTAATGATAATGATTTTGTTACGATACCGCCAAGTTTACTTAGATCGGTAAATTTAGAAATCTCATTTCCATAACCAACCGTACCTGAAGCAAGTAGAACTGGATTTTTTAAGTGGAGTTTTCCAATGCTTACCGATAAGTCTGTATAACTCATAACTTCACCATTTTAGCATTGAAGACAGGACCGTCTTTGCAGATAAGATAATATTCATCACCTTCTGCATTTTCAATCGGACAACCCTGGCAAATTCCAAATCCGCACGCCATTGCACTTTCGGTGCTTATCTGGCATTCAATATTTTTTTTGATAGAGAATTCCTGAAGAGTTTTTAACATTGGATTTGGACCGCACGCAAAAATCCTTACCGTTTCATTTCTGAATTGATCGAATTGGCTTTCAATCAATTGAACAACATTTCCTTTGAATCCGCTTGAACCGTCATCAGTAGAGATCAATAAATTTTTCATTCCATATTCAATAACATTATTTTTTGATCGTCCACCGAAAAAGCTGGTTACTTTTTTATCATCGGCAAGTTTTTGAATTAGATAAGGAAACGGTGCAATTCCAATTCCACCGGCTGCAATTATTGCTGTTGAATAATCTCCTGTATAATCGAAGCCGTTACCTAATGGACCGAGGATATCAATAACATCATCTTTTTGTTTGTTGGATAATATTTTTGTCCCCTCGCCATGAACATCAAACATAAAGTGAAGGAATTCCCCATCAACTTCGCAAATACTAAACGGACGGCGGAGTAATGGGAAATCCGATTCCGATACTTTGATATTGCAGAATTGTCCCGGTTTTATTCTGGAAGCTATTAAAGGTGAATGGACACAAAGTAAATATGTATCCGGCAGAAGATTTTTGATCCATTCGACTCGTGATTTTTCGATATACAAGCGGGTTACTCTGTTCTTTACTATTAAGTATGAATTAATTTTTTCTGGAATATTTTTCTTCTATTGCTATTATCTTATCCAATCTTTTTTGATGACGGTCGCCAAGAAAATTACTACCAAGCCATACATCGATTATTGATTTGATGGTTTCTTCACCAATGGCTTTTGCACCAAGAACCAAAACATTAGCGTTGTTATGCTCCCTGGAGCTACGCGCCGAGAATTCATTATAACATGTTGCAGCCCTTATACCGGGAATTTTATTTGCGGTAATTGCAGATGGAATTCCGGTTGCATCTATAATTATTCCGTAATCGAACTCTTTATTTACAACCCGGTTGGCAACATTAAATGCTATATCCGGATAATCAACCGATTCTTCACTGTAAGTACCAATATCAAGTACCTGAAACGATTTCGATTTTAAAAAATCAATTACCATTTTTTTTACTTTTACACCGGTATGATCAGAGCCGATTACAATTTTAAGTGATAAGCTGCTTTGTCCTGATTCGGTTTTACCAGCGCGATTAATCTTAAGCCCGGAATGTTTAATCCTATCTATTGCAAGCGGAGTAAGCAGATCATCTTTTCCAAGAATAATCTCTTTAGCACCCGACTTAATGATGCTGATTACTTCCGTTTCTGTAATAACTTTTTTCATCAGATTAGGTCAGTTCGTTTATTCATTTTAAGGTAATCAACAATCTGGCGAACATCCTGTGCATTGTTGCGATGACAGATTAATAATGCTTCATTTGTATTTATTACAATTAAATTTTCCACACCAATTGTAGCAGCAAATTTTCTTGGAGAGAAGATATAAGAACCAAACGTATTTTGTGTATAAACATCTCCAATAATTGCATTACCTTCTTCATTCTTATCCGAAATTTCATAAACTGCTTCCCAATTTCCAACATCATTCCAGTAGAAATCTGCCTTTGTAAGAAAAACAATATTCGATTTTTCCATCACACCATAATCGATCGAAATACTTTTTAATTGTCCATAGACCTGAACAACAGTTTTTTCATACTCCGGAGTATTTATGCTTGCTTCGATTTTTGTAAGCCCTTCATACAAATCCGGCAGATATTTATTTATTTCATTCATAATTGTATCAACGCGCCAAATAAAGATACCCGAATTCCATAAGAAGTCGCCGCTTTCCAAAAATCGTCTTGCAGTTGCAATGTTCGGTTTCTCTGCAAATGTAAGAACCTTATAAATATTTTTCTCAATATTATCTTCGTTGAACTGAATATATCCGTAACCGGTTTCTGGCCGTGTTGGTGTAATTCCTATTGTAACAAGACCTTTAGATTTATCCGCATAATTTGCAGCAGTAAGAAGGCATTCTCTAAACAGTTCGTCGTCTTTTATCAAGTGATCGGAAGGAAGTGTAATTGTAACGGCTTCGGGATTTTTTTGCTTAATTATAACGGAGGCAAGTCCGATACATGCCGCAGTATTTTTCCCGAAAGGTTCGTCAATAATATTTTCAACCGGAATTTGAGGTAGCTGTTCTTTAACTCTTATTTTCTGAATTTTATTTGTGATAACGAAAATATTCTCGTTCTTAACCAGACCATCCAATCTTCTAACAGTATCCTGTATCATAGTATTTTCGCCGACAATACGGATCAACTGTTTCGGTTTGCGTTCCTTACTTCGAGGCCAGAATCTGGATCCTACCCCGCCGGCCATGATTACTGCAAATATCTCCATTACCTTTCCTTTTTATTTGATATTATTGATTTACCAAATCCCTCTGCTCGATTAAGATAATTAGTTATATCCACTTCTTTACCTCGAACCACTGCTACAATTACAATAAGGCACGATCTAAGAGATTCAATTACATTGGGACTCGGTGCAATTTTTTTCTGATGGATCAAATCGAGTCCGCTTGCAAATATTTTGTGCATATTAGATAAAACTTCGAAGCCGACTTTTTGGGACAATAGCGCATTATCATTTATGGTTTTTACGAATGAGTTCATTTCATTCTCAGTATAATCATATCTTTGAACACGATTAAGAAACGAATCGAGTTCTTTAACAGGTCTAAGCACTCTTTCTTCATAACTTTCGAAGTTGAATGCATCATCCTTATTAAGTTCTTCAAAAATAAATGCTTCTTTTAATTCATCTGCTCTCGATCTTTTAGGGAAATTTGATTCCTCATCATTTGATCCAGAAATATTCTCATCGTTTTTATTTCTTTTTGTAAGGTCTACTTTAATTGGGTTATCGTCCAGTCTCTGAAAAAGATTTCTCATCATTTGAGGAGTAAGAACATCAAGAACATAATTAAGCTCGCGGACAAGGTTAAAACTGTGCTCCTTAAATTTATCGGACAATTTAAGAAAGTCGATTTTACCGGTCTCGATAAAATTATAGAATTCGTTCAGTTTTATACCAAGTTTTGATAACTCGGTTATTTTTTTGAAATTTTTTAATTCTTCAAAAAGGTTTTCTGCTGAATTCAACCGTTCACGGATTATTGCTACAGTTTCAATCTTTTCCGAACTAAGTCTAAGATTATTTGCAGCCGTATTTATACACTGAACAATATATTGTTTGGCAATATCCAACTGAAATTTGTCTTGGTATTATTTTATTTTCACATTCAAATGTAATGAATTTTGCTGAAGTTTTGCAGACAATAAGCGCTTATATTTATGGAATTATGAGTAATGACTTATAGTAAAAATCGAAAACGCATTAATCCCAAAGCGGAAATTAACAGGTCTCCTTATTTGCTTAAACGTGCTATCTTTTCAACCTCGCTCCATACTCTTAGCAAATTACCGCCACATATTTTCCTAATATCTTCTTTATTATAACCAGCTAATAGCAATTCATATATCAAATTCGGGAAGTAGGATACATCCTTTAATCCATATGGGAAAGAATCCCCGCCACCATCAAAATCGGAACCCAATCCTACATAATCAATTCCTACCAATTTTACTACGTGATCAATATGTTTAACCACATCTTTAACGTCTGCGTATCCAACCGGATTTTCTTTCCAGTATCTGCCGGAATACTCCGAAGCACGTCTATCGTTTGATGGAATGTTATTCGCTTTAAGGTATTCAGCTATTGCATTTCTATTTTTTGCTTCCTTATCCCTAATCTCCTGATTAACAAAATTCGATACAAATGCTATTTGAATAACACCACCGTTCCTGGCCAATGCTTTAATCATTTCGTCACTCATATTTCTTTCCCAGCCGGGGGTAAAAAATCTACATGATGAATGAGAAGCAATTACAGGAGCTTTAGATAATTCTATAACCTGATAAAATGCATCGTCGGTTATATGAGATACATCTACCATCATACCAAGCCGGTTCATTTCTTTTACTACTTCTTTACCAAACGGACTTAATCCTTTCCATTTTCTTTCAGGATCGTAAGATGAATCGCATATATGATTGCTCTTAGAATGCGCAAGTGTAATATATCTTATTCCCTTCTCGTAAAAATATTTTAGATTTTTCAAGTCACCTTCGAGGGGCGAACCGTTTTCTATTCCCATTGGTAATGATATTCTTCCATCCTTAAAATTCTGATACACGTCATCAGTGCTATTAGCACGTGCAAATTTATCTGGGTATGTATTCAAGATCCGTTCAACTATATCGATTACACTATCTGCTTCGGATTTAGCGCCGTTATTTTCGAAACGTGCAGCAACATAAACCGACATAAATGCAACATCAAGTCCGCCAGCTTTTGAACGCGGGTAATCAAAATCGCCCGATGCTGTTTTTGAAATATCTTCCCATTTGTTCTGAAGTAATCCCGGAAGATCGATATGTGTATCAATTATAATTAATTCTTTTGAAAGCTGTTCAGCTTGTTTACGAAGTTCTTCCTGCCCATTTATTAAGTTTGCCATAGTTAATACCATAAAAAGGATTGTTAGATTTTTATTCATTTTATTCTGCCTTAATTAATAATCCGTTAATTAAAAAATATAACTAAACCAGATAATTCCAAATAGTAGAGAAATAATAGTAATAATTAAGCCGGATTTAAGATATTCCCGGAAAGAAAGATGAATAAAGTGTTTTCTTGCAGATTCAGCAACAATAAGATTTGCAACAGAACCGATTAATGTAAGATTACCCGCGAATGTTGTAGCCATTCCAAGTATCATCCATGCTTGTTCAGTGTTTATCAACGTGGGAATAACCGGACGATATAACAACACAGCCGGAACATTAGAAACTATATTACTAAGTATTGCTGATGAAACTGCAAATGAAGTAATACCTTGCGAAATATATGGAACCAGTGTTAATGTTAAGTATTTACCAAAGCCGGCTGTATCAATTGATTTGGTAACAACAAAAAGAGCAGTAAAAAAAACAAGTAATCCCCAGTCAATTTCAAGAAATACTCTTTCTGGTTTCAATCTACGTGTAATTAGAAGTAAACTTGCAGCACCGAATGCTGCCAGTGTAACCGGAACGCCAAGCAAAAATGCAACAATCATTACTACAGAAGAAACTAAGCTCTTAATCAGCAATGGTCTGTATGGTTTTACTTTTTCGAGTTCTAATTTTTCGAAGCGTGTTCTGGTAAATTCACTTTTATATATAAGTGATATTACCACCCAGACAATTAGCAATCCCAAAATTGCCGGAGGTGTTTGGTAGAGTGCATACTTAGTAAAAGGTATGCCCGATGATACTCCGATAATCATGTTTTGAGGATTACCAATTATTGTAGCAGAAGAACCGATATTTGCAGCCGTTACAAGCGCTATTAAATATGGGATTGTATTCCGCTTCAGCGTCTTAGTAACTTCGATTACAAGCGGAGTAAAAATTATCACGATTGTATCATTCAAAAAAAATGCTGATAAAATTCCCGATGAAAAAATGATTAACGCTAATAATTGATTTGGAGTTTTTGCAAGTGATATAATTTTTGTTGAGAGTAGTTTGAAGAATCCGCATATTCTTAAATTACCGTTTATAATCATCATAGAAAAAAGCAGAAGTATGGTATTAAGATCTATTGAATCATAAGCTTGTTGTAAAGATATACTACCAATAAATATTAGAACTGCTGCACCAACAAGGGCAATTGTTGCCCGGTTCATTCTAAAAGCCGGATAACTTCCTACAGCAATTCCATATAATGTTAAGACGATTACAAAAAGTGATGCGTAGTGAAATAGTGTCATACAGAACAACTAAAGATTATTAAAGGAAATTAATTGGAACGCAGATTTTTATGATTATTATGATGAAATATGATCAAAAAAGTCTGCGCTCTACTAAGTGCAATTAAGTATTTTATTTTGATGGAATAAGTATCAATTCCTCTTGAGGAGCAATCAGATATTTTGCACCAGTTTCAGTTACAACTGCCATTTCTTCAACAGAGATTGTTTTAGTTTCTGTTTTGGTTTCATCAATGTACCAGCAGAAGAATCCGTCGTAAGCAAACACCTGTCCCGGTTTTAATTTAAGTGCCGCACTTCCCACCGGCTTATCACTTCTTTGTGCACCTCCTAAAGAGGGACCAACATCATGCGCAACGTAACCAACAGGATGTCCGGTACTCCACATTACAGGTAATGAACCTTGTTTTTTCATCCAATCGCGTTGAGCTTTATCAACATAAAAACCTTCGATACCGGGTCTCATGGTTTCAGCAACAATACGGCTTCCGTGTTTTGCATTCTCCCATTTTTTCTGAATATCTGGAGAAGCTTGTTTTTCTCCCGGTTTTAGAACGTATGCAAACCGTTGAATATCTGTTACCCATATTCCGTAAACTTTAATCCCATGATCGGTTTGAATTATATCACCGGGTTGAATTACTTTATCAGTTGAATGTGAATGTCCGCGGTCAACACCAGAATTCACATTAGGATTTTGATCGGGCTGCCATGCATCACCAACACCAAATTCTTTCATTCTCTTTTTGATATAACGTGCAACATCGGCATCTGTTGTTTTACCGGGAATAACTGTCTTATATGCTTCAGTCTGAATCCGCTCTGTTAGAATAGCTGCTTTAGTCATTATTTCAATTTCTGCCGGAAGCTTAACCGAGAGCCAATTTACTACTATTGGATCAGCAGAGATAAGCTTTGCAGATATCACCGGATCAAGTTCCTTTTCCATTTCGATACGTTGTGTGTATGAGAGTCCATCCGATAAATTACGCTCCGAGCTATTAATTCCAATTTTAGCCGGATTATATTTTTCAATCAGTTTTTTTACTTCATTCCAAATGCTTGAACCCCTTTCAATTTCTATAACTTCATCCTGCAATCCAACATCTTTTAACGCACGTGCTTCTCCCGATGGCGATACTGCAATCGATTTAACCTTATCGCCTTGTAGAACAAAAAAGAATGCTGCAGTTCCGCCGGCATTTTCACCTCCAACATGGATAGCAAGAGGATCATTGTCATTCTCACGACAAATTACCAGCCAGGAATCAATTTCTGCATCTTTCATTGCAACGGGAAGGAGCTTTTCAATTCTTTCCTTACGAATCGATTGCCAAGGATTATGTGTTTCATCGAAAGTAAAATCTTTTATTTGAGCTATCAATAATGAGTTGAAAAGAAGTAAAAATAGAATTAATTGTATGGAAGATTTCATGAAGACCTCCTTTTGAAAAACATTTTTTGATTGCTCCATAAGTTAATTTACAAAAATAATTATTCTGTCTTTGTAGTATTTTCTAAACCAAGCAAATCATAAGGTTGCTTACTAAAACTATTATTCAAAAAATAGACTGATAAAAAAATATACACGATAAAACCAAGAACAATTAGAACCTGGGTACCGGATGTTTTTTGAATTTCTTGCCTTGACTTAACATAACAAACTTCACCGGGACAGTATTGAGCCTTTTCTTTATAAAACCATTTATAAAAAATGCAGCCGATGCAAATACCAAATGCACTTTCGAAAAATAAAAAGATAAGACAAATTAAACAGATAAGCCCGGTAATAGGACTATGTGCATTAACCACAATAAGATGTACAAACATTGTAGCAGCTAAAATTACTCCAATTATCCAGGCAAATTTCTTTTGCTGAGCACCAACATATTCAGGAGTTTGATTCCGGACAATTAAACGCCCGATTATAAGTGTTGGAGAAAATTTTGGATTAATGAAAACACGAATAAGAATATCTGTAAGAAAAAATGTTGTAGCGTATTTCAGTAATAAAAAATTTCCTTTAAATACGACTACAAGAATAGAGATGAACATCATCAGGAATAATATTCCAGCTGCTGCTCTAATTTCTCTTTCGTTGAGAACAGGAATTTTATATCCTTCAACGTCCTCACCAAATTTTACTATTCTGTTCACTTTGTACTCCCGTTTAGTGCTTACATGTGACGAAAACAAACTTGGGTTAGTTACATTTATTCCACAAATCACTAACCACCAATCACTGATAACCGTCAACCGGAGAACTCATCAACCAACGTGTTTTGTTTTAAAACCTTTCATCATCCATTTTCTTGCAAGTAATAAACTAACCGGACTAACAATGGCGATAACTCCATAAATCATCCACATAAACTCAGTATTCATTTGAGCCGG
>JBBIHP010000043.1:0-3607 GCA_037446915.1 Ignavibacteria bacterium | reverse complement strand
ACTTTTGTAAGGAACCATGGAAATTGTCCTATCCCCATATAAATTCCCGTCATATTTTTCGGTGCAATTTCTGCAACCCATTGTAAGAAGCGGGGCTGCCACATTGCTTCACCTATTGTCATGATTATCAGGTATGCTAATAATGTTCCCATACTTGGACCAATGGCTAAAATGAAAGTTGGTGACGCCATTACGAATGTTCCGATAATCATCATGGTATAAGCGTTCTTCTTTGATGTAAGCGCAGCAATCATTGGAGTAAGAACGAAAATTAATATCGGATTAAGGTTCACAAAGAATTCAAAATTATCCTGAACAAATCCATCGAATGCGCGGCTTGTGTATAATGGAATTGTTAACCAGTTGTGTGCAAATAAAGTCTGGACGGGAATCAAAACAAAAATGAAGAACAGGAAACGTTTATCTTTCAACGGGAAATTTTTGATATAAAATTTTAGTTTTTCCTTTGCGCTCATTTTAGAAAGTTCATCTTCATTTTCTTTCTGGCTTTCATTTTTTTCTTTTGATGCCTCTTCAATTGCTTTAGTGACTGCTTTCTTTGTCATTATAAAATATACAACGGCAATTCCTGCAACAGTTAAAGCAGCATAAACCCAGAACACCCCTAAAATGCTGGTTGCTTTTCTAACCGGTGGTGATATTAGTCCGGGTAAATAACCGCCAAGATTCATTAGGGCATATAACATTGCATAACCCATTGCAGCCGTATTTTCAGTTGTGAATTTTTTTACAGCGGCATAAGCAGCCGGCTGATACATTCCGTAGCCAATTACAACACCAAGGATTCCAAGCATTGCATAGATATGTGCTGAACCCCATAAACCCGGTGAACCGAGATGCGGTGCTGTTGATAATAATATTCTGCCAAACAGCATAAATGAAAGTGCATAGAGAAGTGCTTTTCTTACACCCACAAGATCAACCGTTGCACCCAGGAATAACATGCTCAAAGTAATACCGGCAGTTAAAACGCCCACCATATTACCGGCGCGGATATCATCGAGTTGAATGTATTCATTAAAATAGATTGCAAGTAAACCGACTACACCAAAGTAAGTTAATCCTTCTAGAATGTAAGAAATATTTAAACCAAACAGAGCTCTTGATGTATGTGCAAGATCTATAAACGGCTGTGTTACTTCCCAAATTATATTTGCGAATGTATCTTTTTCATCGCGCTCAATATTCTTTCTGCCATAAATAAATAAAACTATTATCAGTGCAACCGGTGGAAGGATTAAAGCAGTTATAAACATTGTTATTGCATTAAAACCTTTCCGAATTGCCAATCGTGTTGAACCGAGCAGCAGAACAAAATATACTATTAAGCCAAGACCGATTACAGAAATCAGTAGGTCCATTATTCACCTATATTTTATTGTATAATATTCACTTCGCTATTTAATTCAATTCCAAAGTTGCTCTTAACATCGGAAATAATTTTTTCTGCAAATTCCAGAATTTCGTTACCGGTAGCACCTCCGTAATTAGCAATTATTAGTGCTTGTTTTTCGTATGCACCAACATTACCTATCCTTTTCCCTTTGTAACCGCATTTTTCTATAAGCCAGCCGGCTGATATTTTGAATGTGTTATCACTTTGCTTAAAATAATTTGCATCTGGATATTTATTTAAGAATAATTGAAATGTTTCGTTATCCATCTCAGGATTTTTGAAGAAACTTCCGGCATTACCTAATAATTTTGGATCCGGTAATTTACTTTTGCGAATATTTTTGACTGCTTCGCTGACAGCTTCGATTGTCAATTCATGTTCAGGAGTATTTTTCAATGAATCCGATAAAGATTTATACGAAAGGTTAAATTTCTTTACATAGGATAATTTCAGAATTACTTTTGTGATGATGATTTTGTCTTTAAGTTCATTCTTAAAAATGCTATTGCGGTAACTGAAATTACATTGTGCATTAGTTAAGTTTCTTAACTTGCCTTCATCAAGATCATAGTATTCAACACTATGTAATATATCTTTAAGCTCCGTTCCGTAAGCACCAATATTCTGAATTGGTGCAGCACCAACTGAACCGGGAATTAAACTCAGGTTTTCAATTCCGTATAGTTTATTTTGAACAGTATATTTCACAAGATCGTCCCATAGTTCACCGGCAGATGTTTCAATCAAAACAGCATCGTCTTTTTCTTCAACTATACTTATCCCCTTTTTAGAATATTTAAGAACAATTCCATTGTAGTCCCCTGTAAATAAAATATTACTTCCACCTCCAAGAATTAATAGATTCTCATTTTTTATTAAATCGGATTGAATAAATTCATCTAATTCTTTTTCGGAATGGATTTCTATAAAATATTTGGCAATTACATCCACACCAAATGTATTCAGATATTTAAGAGAGTAATTTTTTTGAAGATTCATTAGCCCGGTAACTTTTGCTATCAAAATATAAAGCTGTGTTATTCCTTTTTCCAATTAATATTTTTGATGCCCACCCCATCCGAATGTAATAATACTGCACCTAATTTATCCGTTCTGAGTAAATTTATTCCCATAGAATTAAATCGTTCAATAATCTCGGGACTCGGATGCTTGAATCTGTTAAGGGTTCCGACTGAAATTAAAGCATACTGAGGATTAACAGCACTCAAAAATTTTTCTCCGCTGCTCGTTTTGCTGCCATGGTGTCCGGCTTTTAATACGTTACTTCTTAAAAAATTCCCGTAATGTTTCAAATAATAATTTTCGGCTTTAATACCGGCATCACCGGTAAATAGAAAAGATTTTTTTCCATATACCAGTTTGAATACTCCGCTCCGGTCATTCATACTCATATTTCTGTAGTTGTAGTTAGCCGTATCATTAAGGATATATAAACTGGTGCCACCAATTCTAAGAATAGCCTTACCATAATATTTAATGGGGATCTCATTCTTTTTTATTGCTCCTTCAAGTTCAGCATCGCTAGATGATGAATAATCTGGTAAAGGTTTGAAAATCTGTTTCACTCGTCTTTTTTCAATTAAAGTCATATACCCCTTATAATGATCGGCATCGGAATGAGTAATAAAACCGTAATCAATTTTATCTATTCCTAATAAGTTTAATAACGGAATTAAAATCCTCTCACCATTATCGAAAAATTCTGTTGCGTTCCCGCCATCAATTAAAGCTGTTTTGCCATCAGGAAATTTTACAAGTATTGCATCACCCTGTCCAACATCAACAGTAAGTACCGATAACTTATTATTTGGTAATAAATCACTGTCGTCAATTCTAAAACCGGTAAAAAGAATAAAGTTAGTAAGTAATAGAACAATAAATTTTGATTTCCAGTTTGACAAACTTTTCCAGATTAGAGCAAGAAAAAACGCTGCAGAATAAAACAATATTGAATCGAACAAAGAAAATTTTTGTATCGAGATAAATGAAAATTCAAACCTTCCTATTAAACGGACTATTGAAAAGAGGAAAAAAGTAATGAAGAAGCTCATTATCTCAATGCTTGTGCTGCTCCTGACCGTGGTTCATCTGGCAGCATTTACCTTGGATGAGTGTATCGGACAAGCGAAACTAAATAACAAGGAACTGCTTCAGGCAAAAGAAGATATC